>CAYZYE010000001.1:0-12329 GCA_964481205.1 uncultured Anaerolineae bacterium
CCATCGCCGCGCACAAAGACATGCTTTATCGCTGTGGCGGACATCCCATGGCCGCCGGGTTGTCCCTGACCAGCGAGCGCATCGCCGGGTTTCGGCGCGCCCTGTGGCGCACCCTGGAACGCGCCGGAATCTCGGCCGCCGAAAAAGAAATCCACATCGACGCCTACCTGCCGCTGGATCAGCTCTCGCTCGATCTCGTGCGCACCATCAACCGTCTGGCCCCCTTTGGCCCCGGCAACGAACGCCCCATCTTGGCCGCACTCCGGGTACGCTCTATCCACAACGCCATCATTGGCCGCACCCGCGAACACCGCCGCGTCACCGTCCGCGACGACGAGGGCAACGAACAAGACGTGCTCTGGTGGCAAAGCGCCGATCAGGCGCCCCCCGAAGGCCTGTTCGACCTGGCGTATGAACTCGGCGTCAACACCTTTCGCGGTCAGCAAAGCGTCCAACTCACCTGGGTCGATGCCCGGCCGGTCATCGAGGCGCCGGTCCAGGTAAAAGCCGCCACGCCCCAGACGCGCATCCAAATCATCGATCACCGCCGCCAACCAGACCCGGAACCCATTTTGCGCGCCCTGGCGTTGGCCGAACCACAGGCCGTGATCTGGGGTGAAGCAGCGACCATCCCCGGCATCGATCTGGCCGGCCGCGCCGCGCTCAAACCGGCGGCAACGCTCATCATTTGGACCGCGCCGCCCGGCCCCACCCTGCTGAACGACGCACTGAAAACCGTCCACCCGGCCCAAGTCATCCTGTTTGGCGCCGCCCCAGGACTGGACACGCCGCGCGATTTTGTGCAACGGCTGCTCGGCCTGATCAAACACACCCTCAACCGACGCAACGGCCAGGTTTCCTTGATTGCTCTGGCCGAACAAACCGCGCAGCAAGAAAAGACCGTTCGCCTGGGGCTGGCATGGCTGGCCGAGCGGGGAGAGATCGAATTCAACGTGCGCCGCAACAAACTGGTCACGATCAGCGCCAACCATCGCCCGGCAAGCAGCCGCGTCGATGCCGCGCAAAAACAATTGCAAGCCGCGCTGCGAGAAACCGCCGCCTACCGGGCGTATTTCAACAGCGCCCGCGCCGCGAGCCTGGTCCACACCTGAACCACCACCGAGAATATGTCAATTTGTCACGTGACAAATTTGACGCACCGCGCAAAGCGTGCTATAATCCTAACACTTTTTACCTATCTGGAACCATGTATTATCAGTATTGCTCCTCATTGCCTGAACACCATACTCAAAGGAGAGAATATGTCCGATAAAGAACGTCCAAAGTACACCGGCTTGCGCACCTTCAAAGACCCCGGCGGACGTTTCCTGTTCCGATACCCCAAAGAATGGCAACAGTTTGACCTGGAGGACGATCGGGATGGTGTGATGTATTCCCCCGAAACAAACACCCCCTCGACCTGGTTTTCTGCCTGGGCATCCGAACTGCCCTACACGGTCGTCGCCGACGATCTGGACGTGCTACGCCAGGGCGTCACCGAGGGTCTGACCCAACTCGACGATCTGCACATCGAGTTCGAGTCCGAAGACACTTTTGGCAACCTCTGTCGCTTTGAACGCATCTATACCTTTCGAGAAAATGGAGAAACCCGCAAACGCCGTGTCTGGATGATCTATGTCCACAAGTGGCTGATCGTGTTGATGTCCCAAGGGGCCACTCCAGACGCATATCAGCATTGGATGACGATGCTGGACGATTGTTTTGATAGCTTTGACATGGCAACTGCGCTGTGGTTCGCCAGCGATCCCGACACAATGAACCGCAAATAACGAGGTCATCTGATGTTTTATTTCCTGACGACCTCGGCGTTCTTGCGGTTGAATGGAAAGGAGGGTTTATCAGAGATTATTTTTGTCACATCGTCAAGTGATATGGTCTACTGGAACATTTTATGTCCAACCTAATCTGAACGCGCCAGGTCTGATCGGACTTGGCCGGTTAGGTGTTATTCACTTTTTAGAGGAGGAATGATGAACGAAAAATTGACACGTAGGGACTTTCTCCGCTTGTCCGCAGTTGCTGCCGCCGGTGCGGCAGTGGCAGCTTGCACCAAGCCAACAGAGGAAGCAAAACCAACCCAGGGACCGGCGGCAACCAATACGCCAGAGCCTAAAGCAACCAACACCACCATCCCCACACGCGCGCCTACGGCCACCCCGGTGCCCACACCGGTCGAGGTCAAGGAAGCGCCTGCCGTAGCTCTCGAAGTCGAGCGCGGCAACATCCCACCGCTGGATGAGCGCCTGCCGCAGAACCCGCTGGTGATCCAGATGGATTGGCAAAAGCCGGGCAAGTACGGCGGCCGCCAGCGCACACTGCACGGTTGGTTGGGTGGTTGCCAGCACGAAAGCATGTACGGCAACTCGCTGATCCGCTATGTGGACGACGGCCTGGGCGTGGAAGCCGGGCTGTGCGAAAAGTGGGAGCACAACGACGACAAGTCCGAGTGGACGCTCTATTTCCGCAAGGGCTTGAACTGGTCCGACGGCGAACCGTGGACGGTGGACGACATTATGTTCTGGTGGGAAGACATGGTGCTCAACGAAGACCATTCTGAAAACCCGCCCGATGAAGGCCGTTCCGGCAAAGGCACACTGGCCGAATTCGTCAAGGTTGATGACTATACGCTCAAGATGGTCTTTGACGCCCCCGCGCCGCTGACAGTCGACCGTCTGGCGATGTGGGTCAACGCCGGCATCGGCCCGCGCTGGCACGTTGCCAAGCACTATCTCAAAGAATTCCACCCCAAGTACAACAAGGAATATGCGGATTACGAGGAATTCAACAACAAAATGGTCATCTGGCAAAACCCAGACTGCCCCTCGATGGCAAGCTGGCACCCGGTGGACTATGAACCGGACGTATACACAACCTGGGAGCGCAACACCTATTACTATTGCGTGGACGCCGATGGCAACCAGCTTCCATACATCGACGGCATCGACGAGACCAAGGCTCAAGACTCGGAAGCGCAAAAAGCAGCCATCCTGGCCGGGCAGGCCGACTTTGAGTGGCACCAGCCGTTCCAGCTTTCGGACGTTTCGACGTTGAAGGAAAGCGCGGATCAGATGAACATGGAAACACGCTTCATCGACACCGGCTCTGGCACCGGCTCAATGTTCTTCTTTAACCAGGACTATAAAGAAGACGCCTACCGCGAACTGTTCCGCAAACCCGAGTTCCAGCGCGCTCTGTCACATGCCTGGAACCGCGAAGAGGCACAGAAAATCCTCTACTTTAACACCGGCGAGTTGACCACCGGAACACTCAGCCCCAAGGCAATCGAGTACCAGTTCAACGACGAGGCCAAGCAGCGCTACGCCGAGTGGCGTGACCTGGCCGTCGAATTTGACCTCGACAAGGCCAAAGAACTGCTCGACTCGATCGACATCAAAGACACCACCGGCGACGGCTGGCGCAATTTCCCGGACGGCTCTGAACTGTTGATCCGCTTTGACAACCCCGGCGACGAAGGGTCGCAGCACGGCACCAAGAACGAACTGCTGGCCAAGACCTGGAACGAGATCGGCATCCAAACAATGATGAATCCCATCGCCTCCGGAGCCAGCGAGATGTGGCACGTCGGTGAAAAGATGTCCAACTGCTCCTGGGAGGTCGGCGACGGCCCCAACCACCTGGTGTACCCGCAGTGGCTGGTGCCAATCTGGCACGACCGCTGGGCGCCGCTGCAAGGACGCATGTACTCGGTGCGCGGCACCGAAAAGGAAGGCACCGAGAGCGACGTCGATCCGTGGGAGCGCCAGCCTCCACGCCTCGATCCCGAACCGGGCGGCCCAATCGAAAAGTTGTGGGAGCTGTACGACAAGTCCAAGATCGAGCCGGACACCGTCGCCCGCCACCACCTGGTATGGGATATGATGAAGGTTCACGTTGAGTATGGCCCGTTCTTTATGGGCTGCGTGGCCAACATGCCGCGCCTGCTCCTGGTCAGCAAAGATATGCGCAACGTGCCAACCCGCGATGACCTGGCCACCGGTGGCTTTGGCAACCCGTGGATCCTCCCCCACCCGTCGGTCTGGAACCCCGAGATTTTCTACTACGAGAATCCCCTGGATCACTAGTCCGTCGCAAGTGGTCGTGATTGTACCTTTTGGGGAGAAAGAGTCCCTCTTTCTCCCCTTTTTGCAATCAACTGTACCTGGGAGCGTGCTGAAAAAAAAAGTCCCAGTACACCCGCCAACCGCCGAGAGCGCAGAGCCGATAGATAAGGCCACCAAGACAACGGCGTTCCCAATGAAATTTTCACCTACCGAGACCGAAAACATGGCGCGCCAGCGCCAAACTTTGTTGGACAACTCTGGTCAGCGCCTCTTGACCAACTTTTGATCGACGAGTTTGAGAGGAGATCACCCATGCTCAACTATTTGATCCGCCGTATCACCTATATGGCAATCACGGTTCTTTTCATCTCGTTCATTTCCTTCATCATTGTCGAACTTCCCGAAGGCACCTTTCTGGATGTCAAACTTGAACAATTGCGGCAAATGGGCGGCGACATCGCCGAAGACCAGATCAAGGCGATCATCAAGCGTTACGGCCTCGATGACCCCTTTTACGTCCGCTACTGGAAATGGGTCTCCGGCTTTGTGCGGGGCGACTTTGGCCTGTCCTTTGCCTATGACCTGCCGGTAAAAGAATTGATCTGGTCCAGACTTGGTTTTACCTTTGGCATGGCCTTGTTCAGCGCCGTCTTTTCCTGGGGATTGTCGATCCCGTTGGGCGTGTACTCGGCCACGCATCGCTATACCTTTTTGGATTACGTGCTCTCTGTTTTCCAGTTCATCGGCGTGGCCATCCCGGCCTTTTTGTTGGTCCTCGTCCTCGTCCTCTTTGCGATCAAGGTCGTCCAGCAAGAACACGTGATTGGCCTCTTTTCCGACGAGTTTCAAAACGCGCCGTGGAGTTGGCCCAAAGTGGTCGATATGCTCAAGCATTTGTGGATCCCGGTGCTGGTTATGACCCTGACCAGCACGGCCTGGCTGACGCGCGTCATGCGCGGCAATCTGCTCGACATCCTCAACATGCAATACATCCAGACCGCGCGCGCCAAAGGGCTGACCGAACGGGTGGTGATCTGGAAACACGCCGTGCGCAACTCGATCCACCCCCTGGTCATGGCTCTGGGCGGACTGCTGCCGGCGATGATCTCTGGCGGCACGATCATCGAGCGCGTGCTCAACCTGCCCTCGTCGGGTCCGCTGATGTTTCAATCGTTTATGAACCAGGACATTTACCTGGCCGTCACCTTTTTGGTGATGCTGTGTCTGGCGATCACACTGGGCAATTTTGTCGCCGACCTGCTGCTGGCCTGGGTCGATCCGCGCATTCGCCTGGAATAGAATGACAGCCACATCTGGCCTCTTGGAGCGCGTTCACAACGCGCCGCCGGACAAGCGCATTTGCGCGGCAAACTGGAACAAGGAGTAAACAGTTCTATGGCAGAGGAAAAAAGCACAACCCAAGCACAAGCCAACCTGGCCCAAGAAATGGATCTCGCATCAGAGGCCAAACAAGACGTTGGCGAACTGTCCCAGTGGCAATTGATGGTGCGTCGTTTTATGCAGTCCAAATTGTCCGTTTTCGGCGGGATTGTCGTCATCATTTTGTACATCATTGTCATTTTTGCCGACTTTGTCGCCCCTTACCACTGGAACGATCAGAACCCAGATGCGATCTGGGCCCCGCCGACCAAACTTCGCTTCCGGGGTGGCAAACTGGGCGTCACCGGAATCAAAACGGTGTTGAACGAAGACACTTTTGCCTGGGAATTTGTCGAGGACCCTGATGTCTTTTATCCGATCAAGTTCCTTGCCAAAGGATGGGAATACAAACTGTTTGGCTTTATCCCCAGTCAGAGACACCTCTTTGGCGTCGAAGAACCGGGATTGGTTTACTTGTGGGGAGCAGACAAACTGGGGCGCTGCGTGTTCTCGCGGGTGATCCGAGGCGGGCAAATCTCGATGAGCATCGGCCTGATCGGCACGCTGATGACCCTCGTGCTTGGCTCGATCATCGGCACGACATCGGGCTATATGGGCGGCGCGGTCGACAACTTGATCCAGCGTGGCATGGAGTTGATCTCGTCCATCCCTCAAATCCCACTGTGGGTCGCCCTGGCCGGCGCACTGCCACAAAATATCCCCGTCATTCAACGCTATTTTATGATCACCATCATCCTCTCGCTGGTCAACTGGATGGGGTTGGCGCGACAGGTACGCGGCAAAGTGATGGCTTATCGCTCGAACGACTATACCTCGGCGGCGCAGGCTGCTGGGGCCGGCCACGGGTACATTATCCTCAACCACATGCTGCCCAATGCAGCCAGCCACATCATCGTCGTCGCTTCACTGGCTATTCCGGGGATGATCGGCGCCGAAACCTCGCTCAGTTTTTTGGGGCTGGGCATTCAGCCGCCGCTGGTCAGTTGGGGATCGCTGCTCAGAGTGGCGCAAAACGTCACCGCCGTGCTGCAACATCCCTGGGAGATGACCCCGGCCATCGCCGTGATCGTCGCCGTAACCTGTTTCAACTTTTTGGGCGACGGCATGCGCGACGCGGTAGACCCATACGGATAAGGAGGAGCTATGTCAGAACATGAAGAGATTGTCCTCAAAGTAGAAAATCTGCACACCTATTTCCATACCACACTGGGCACCGTGCGGGCATTGAACGGAGTGAGTTATACCGTTCCCAAGGGCAAGGTCTTGGGCATCGTCGGTGAGAGCGGCTGCGGCAAAAGCGTCACCTCGCTGTCGATCATGCAGCTCGTACCCCACCCCGGCAAGATCGAACAGGGCAAGATCACCTTTAATACCGCGCGCAGCGTGGCCGGCAAAAACGGTTGGGTCGATATCACATCCTTTGACCGTCACAGCGACGAGATGCACCAGATCAGGGGCAACGAGATCAGTATGATTTTCCAGGAACCTATGACCTCGTTGAACCCCATTTTCACCATCGGCGAGCAAATTGCCGAGACGATCCTGCTCCACCAGGGCGTGGACAAAAGTGAGGCGCGCCAGCGATCGATCGACATCTTGAGCCGGGTCAATATGCCCAACCCGGAGCGCATCATCGACAACTATCCACACCAGTTGAGCGGCGGCATGCGCCAACGGGCAATGATCGCCCTGGCCCTCTCTTGCACACCGACGATGCTCATCGCCGATGAGCCAACGACGGCGCTCGACGTGACCACCGAGGCGCAAATCCTCGATCTGATGCGCGAGCTGCAAGCCGACATTGGCATGTCGATCATGTTTATCACCCACAACCTGGGCGTCGTCGCCCAAATCTGTGACAACGTGGCCGTAATGTACCTGGGGCGCATCGTCGAGCGCGCATCGGTCGACGATCTGTTCCACAACTCAAAACACCCCTATGCTGCGGCGCTGCTGCAATCTATACCCCGCCTGGGCAGCCGGACGCGGGAAAAACTCAAAGTCATCCGTGGCACCGTCCCCGATCCATACAGCATTGTTCCCGGCTGTCCATTCCACCCACGTTGCGACAGCTTTATGCCGGGCGTCTGCGACAAAAGTATGCCCAAGATCACGCCGGTCGAGCCAAATCATTACGTGCGCTGTCACCTGTTCGAGTAAGGGAGAGTGAGGCAATGAGCGAAACCAAAACACAAGATATGAATTCGGACGATATCCTGCTTGAAGTCAAAGACCTGAAAAAGCACTTTCCCATCACCGGCGGCCTGATGCGCAAAGTGATCGGCTATGTCAAAGCGGTAGACGGCGTCAGTTTCTACATCAAAAAAGGCGAAACGCTGGGCCTGGTGGGCGAGAGCGGCTGCGGTAAAACGACAACCGGACGCACGGTACTGCGCCTGTACGAACCAACCGGCGGTCAGGTCATTTTCAACGACCCAGAGTTGGGCAAAGTCAATCTCGCAGAGTTGGATGCCAAGCAGATGAAAATCGTCCGTCCCAAGATGCAGATCATCTTTCAAGACCCGTTCTCATCGCTGGACCCGCGCATGACGTTAGAACGCATCGTCGCCGAGCCGATGAAGATCAACAAAACCCTGTCGGGACAGGCGCTACGCAACCGCGTCGGCGAGCTGCTCGAGCTGGTCGGCCTGCGCCGCGAATACATGACCCGCTACCCGCACGCTTTTAGCGGTGGGCAACGGCAGCGCATCGGCATCGCCCGCGCTTTGGCGCTCAACCCCAAATTGATCATTTGCGATGAGCCGGTCTCGGCGCTGGACGTATCGGTGCAAGCCCAGGTACTCAACCTGCTCGAAGACTTGCAAGCCCAGTTTGACCTGACCTATCTCTTTGTCGCCCACGATTTGAGCGTCGTCGAACACATCAGCGACCGCGTGGCGGTCATGTATGTCGGCTTTTTGGTCGAAATGGCCGAAACCGCCGAACTGTACGACCATCCCAAGCACCCTTATACCGAAGCATTGATGGCCGCCATCCCCAAACCTGACCCGCGCAACCGCACACGGCCAATCAAACTGCCCGGCGAGGTCGCCAACCCGGCCAATCCTCCTTCGGGCTGCTATTTCCACCCCCGCTGCCGGTACGCCCAAGAAATCTGCAAACAAGAACGTCCCCTCTTGCGCGACATCGGCGGCGAGCACTGGGTGGCCTGCCACTTGGCCCAAGAATTGGAGCTGGCCGGATTACAAAGCCACGTCGGCAAATAAATATCGAGACGGACAAGTCTGGTAACATAGCCCCTCGTGGGCGCCACATCACAACCAAAATGAAACACAAAACGATCAGGGGACGCCTGGCAGATCAGGTGTCCCCTGATCGTTTGTGACCAGGAGAGACGTCAATTGAACGAAAAAGACCTTAGACCACTTGAATTTATCCCCTTTTACCTGCTGTGGATCGTGTCCGGCGCGCTAACCATCATCGACGGGCTGCTGCTGCGCCAGGCAGTCACAGCCGTCGCGGCCGCGTTGGGTCAGGTGGTGCCGATGACCTGGCAGGTCGAACATCATTGGTACGTGCGCTGGGTGGTGCGCGCCGTCGATCCTCTGGCCACCGCCATTTTGACGATCGCGGTCTTTGCCGCCATCATCATCCTCGACTATCTCTATCGCAACGCCATCATCAAAAAAACGATCAAAAAGACATTTGCGCTGGTCACGGCGATTCAACTCGGGCTGCTGATCGGCGGCGTCATCGCGATCACGATCGTCGCCAACACAGTCGGGATATAAGACCAGGGCGATGACGACCAGACACAAAAAGGCAATGCTCGCCGTCAACCTGAGCTTGATTGCAAACGCAATATTGGCGGCGCTAAAAACATCGATCGGCATCCTGGGACACAGCCCCGCGCTTTTGGCCGACGGGATCAATTCGACGTCCGACGTGGCTTATGGCATCGTCGTCGCCATTTTCATGCGCCAATCGCGCAAACCCGCCGACCAGGAACACCCGTATGGACACAGCCAGTTGGAAAGCATCGCCGCGCTGGTGGTCGGGTCTTTTGTCGTCACCACCGCCGTCGCCGTGTTTTGGGGCGCGATCAATGGCGTGTACGACCTGCTGACCACAGGCGGCGCCGGCGACGCTGCCTCGCCCGGCGCATTGTGGATCGCCCTGATCACCGTCGCCCTCAAAATTGTCCTGACCATCGTGACGAAAAACATTGGCCGGCAGCTAAACAACCCGGCCGTACAGGCGCTGGCCTACGACCATCGCAATGACGTGTTTTCGGCGCTGGGCGCATCGACCGGTATTTTGCTCGGACAAATGGGCTACCGTTGGATCGACCCCCTGGCCGGAGCACTGGTCGCCTTTGTGATCCTGCGCACCGGCATCGAGATTTTACGCGACGCCTCTGCCGATTTGATGGATACCGTCCCCGGACAAGCGTTGGCTCGCCAGGTCGACACGCTGTTGCGACCCATTTCCGAGATCAAACAACTCGAAGAAATCCAGGCCCACCGCTTTGGGCCGTACCTGGTGCTCAACCTCACCATCGGCATCGATGGCTCGCTCACCGTCGCCGAAGGCGATCAAATCGCCACCCGTGTAGAACGCACCTTGTGCAAAAACATCGACTTGCTGCGCCGGGTATATATCCACTACCACCCGGCGCATATGCCGCGCAAAGCCCAGCAAGTCTAGGAGCGTGCTGAAAAAGTCCTGGCGCACCCGCCAACCACAGAGAACGCCGAGATCGCAAAGAAACAAGGGGTGCTTTGGAGGGGGCTGGGCGGGCATAGCTCCAGCCGAAGGTCGTAGGAGGTCAGTTTGCGCCGCCATAAACAGACGGCGCCGGCCGCGCCCACAAGGGCTATGCCACGAACACCCAAATGCAGTACACTGGGCGAAAATAACAATCAGGAGTGATATCGAGCAAAATGCCCATATAGACAAAAAAAAAGCACACAGTATCTCTGTGTGCCGTTAACACAACCCAACCAGGTACCGCTTTATTCGGCCGGCGTTGGCGTCGGTTCGATAGTTGGCGTTGCCGCGTCCCCACCCTCCGGCGCCGGCGTGGGCGTCGCCTCACCTTGAGGTGTCCACATCTTTTCGACGACCTGGGCGCGCTCGCCCAAAACGCCCAAATCCTGACCATTGACAACCACCTTGATCCCCCCGGCATTGCCGCAGATCAAATAGATCGAATCATTGGCTTTCCACTCGCGCTCCTCGCCGGCTTCCAAAATCCCACCCGGTTGATCCTCGCCATCGAGGGTAACTTGTAACCAGGCCCGTTCGATCACCGTGATCGACAACTCGACGCCTTCCGCACGTGTCGGCGTGGGCGATGGCGTCTCGGTGGGCGGAGGCGTCGGCGTGGCAATTGGCAACGGCGCATTGAGCGTGGCCGTCGCCGTTGGCGCGACCTCGGTCGGCGTGGGCGTTGGCACATTCGCCTGCGTGGCCTTGGGCGTGGCGGTGACACGCGGTCGCGTCGCCGTCGCCGATACGCGCGTCGCCGTCTTGGCCCTGACCGTCGAAGTGATCGACGCCGGGGTCACAGTCGGCGCAGATGTGGAAGCCAACGACGGGTAAAGCAACGGACGCCCATATTCCCAAAACGCCCACCCGCCCAAGACCGCAATGACCAGCAAAATGACCAGACCCAAAACCAGATCGACCTTAAAGCTAAACCGGCGCGGCGAGAGGACAATATCCTTGGGATGAAAAATGCCGGGATCAAAATGGCGATGCGGCTGCTCTTGAGCATACATCGCCTCGACCTCTTGCCAATCCAGTTCGAGAAAGATCGCATAGTTTCTTAAAAAACCGTGAATATGCCCCGGTGTCGGAAGTTCGTCATATTTGCCCGTCTCGAGCGCCGCCAAATACTTGGGCCGAATCCGAATCTCGTTCTCCACTTGTTCCAGCGTCAAGCGCCTGGCCTCGCGCGTCTCCCACAACAACTGCCCGACCCTCGTCGAGGTGTGTAGAGTGGGAGCATCCTCGGCCTCCGGGTCAGACCCGGCCTCTCGAGATTCCGCCTTGCGCCCCAAACTGCCAAGCGCCGCCCAAAGCCCACGTCCCGGTTTTTCTTCCGCGCTGTCGACGCGCTCCTGATCCACTTCAGACATCTATAAACCTCACCGCCGATATGCTCGCCTAATCATCACCCGATTCTTGTTCGCGCTCGATCACCACCGTCACCTGAGGAACAATGCCCGGTTTCAGTCGAATTGAAACCTGGTGCGTGCCGAGCTGGCGCAAGGGGGCGTCGAGGTGAATCTTGCGCCGGTCGAATTCCTGACCCAATTGCTCGGACAACTGTTCAGCAATGTCGTGGCTGGTAATCGAGCCATAGAGCTTGGTGCCTTCACCGGCGCGGGCCTGAAAAACCACCGTCATCTGGGACAACTGCGCGGCCAAAGCCTTGGCCCCCTCCAACTCGCGCACCGCCTGCTTGGCCGCCATACGTCTGTATTGGTTCAACTGCTTGACCTGACCCTCGGTTGCCGGCCGGGCCAAATGATGCGGGAGCAAGTAATTTCGCGCGTACCCGTCGGCCACCGTCTTTATATCACCGACCTGGCCCAAACTGGGCACGTCCTGGATCAATATCACCTTCATTTCATTTCCTCTCTTTTCTGACATCCGTTAGGCTTTTCCAGTTCCTAAAATGCCCCAAAACCAGGTACGAACGCCTGTTGACACAAACTGCCTTTGAAACGGACTGGAAAAACTTGAGCAATTCCATAAATCTGCTCATTTTATGCTAACATTATTCTATGCCCCATGCTAATTTGGGACAATTATTTTCTGGAACTGCTTTATCTGGCCGGCCGACAAAACCAGGTTTGTGAAACAACCCGCCAAAAA
>CAYZYE010000001.1:12429-82718 GCA_964481205.1 uncultured Anaerolineae bacterium
CGCCAAAAAGCATCATCGACATTCAAACAAATATGATAACCACGGTATTATTGGCGACTCTGGTACCAGATTGATCGGCCAACCAGCCACAAGCGACTAGAATTGTACTTGAATCGCCAAAAAAAGCAAACGATACGAACCACAGGGCAATCGTATCTTTGCGCTTATTGGCCTTTGAACCACCGTTTTGGCGCCCAGCCAGTCAAGCTGCGATTGCCCCGATTGCTTTGACAACCGTTCCGGCTTGTGCTATAATCGCCACAATGACGTTGACGGAGACGAGTAAAGTGGCGCTGCCATCCAGCGAGTCCGGGCGCGGTGAAAACCGGATATGACCAGGCCGCTTGAAAATCACTCCCGAGTTGCCAACCGAAAAAGCCGTTCGTAGCAGAACGAATCGCGCTGAGTAGATTTGGCCAGAGTTGCTCTCTGTTAACAACAGCACGAGTATCTGCAATCCAGACACATTTGGACAAGCCGTACTCTGAGTGAACCTGTAATCCAGGTTAATGAGGGTGGTACCGCGGAAGTGTATGTTGGCGCTTTCGTCCCTTGAGGGACGAAAGCGTTATTTTTTGTCCACCAGACAACAACTCGAAATATGGGGAGAAACAATGACCGATCTATTGTATCAAACCGACGCCTATATGCAAAAATTTGTCGCCGAAGTGATCGCCGTTCAAGACGATGCCCTCGTCCTCGACCGCACCGCGTTCTACCCCGGCGGCGGCGGGCAGCCGGCCGACCGGGGCGTCATCCGGTGGCACAATCACGATTACAAACTGAGCAAAATAAAAAAAATCGGCGACGCCGTACTGCACTGGGTCGAAACCAGCGACCTGTACGCCCGGCCGCCGGCCGGAGCCAAAATACACGGCCTGCTCGATTGGGAGCGCCGCTTCCAGTTGATGCGCACCCACACCGCGCTGCACATTTTGTGCGGCGTCATCTGGCGCGATTACGGCGCCCAGGTCACGGGCGGCAACATGACCCCGCTCAAAGCGCGAATGGACTTTGAACTGGAACACATGAGCGCCGACCTGGCGGAAAAAATCCAGGCCCAAATCAACGCCGAGGTCACCGCCGCACGCGAGGTCAAGATCGACATCCTGCCGCGCGAAAAAGCGTTCCAGATTCCCGACCTGATTCGCACCAAAATCAACCTCTTGCCGCCGGCGATTACCAGCGTGCGTGTCGTCGACATCGTCGGCCTTGACCTGCAAGCCGACGGCGGCACGCACGTAAACAACACCCGCGAAGTGGGCCGGATCCGCGTGGTCAAACACGAAAGCAAAGGCAAAATCAACAAACGATTGAGGATAGAACTGGATGAATAACATGCAAGCCATCGTCCTCGCCGGCGGGCGCGGCGAACGTCTGCGCCCCTACACCGACGACCGTCCCAAACCCATGATCGAGGTCGGCGGCAAACCGCTGCTCGATTATGAACTGGGGTGGTTGAAAAAAAACCACGTGACCGAAATCGTCCTCTCGTGCGGCTACCTGCACAAGGTGATCCAGGATTATTTTGGCGACGGCCAACGCTGGGGACTGGACATCCGCTACGCCATCGAAAAAGAAAAACTGGGACGCGGCGGAGGGATCAAGTTTGCGATGCAGCGCCTCTCGGCCGGCCGCGCGCCGGTCATCGTCCTCAACGGCGACAACGTCATCGACATCGACCTGCCCCCGGCGCTGGCGCAACACACGCAAAGCGGCGCGCTGGTCACAGACATTTTGGCCCCCCTGGTCAGCTCACGCGGCATCGTCGAGGTGGATGAACGAGGGCGGATCACGCAGTTTTTGGAAAAACCCGAGTTGCCCCATTGGATCAACGCCGGCATCTATATCTTTGCACGCCAGGTGCAAGACCTGCTGCCAGAGCGAGGAGACCACGAAGACACCACCTTTCCCCGGCTGGCCGCGCAAGGCCAATTGTACGCCTATAAAACGCGCCAGCTGTGGCGCACCGTCGACACGGCCAAAGACATCAGCACACTCGAACGCGAGCTGAAAACGGGCCAAATCCACGCTCCCAGCCTGACCTGAACCGCACTTTACGCACCATACCGAGATGGAGAAAAGCCATGTTTAATCAAGTACCTACCCGCATAGATTTTATCAAACAAGAACACCAGATCTTGAGCTTTTGGGATCGCATCAAAGCCTTTGAGACGCGGCGCAAAATGAACGAGGGCCGCGCCACCTGGAGCTTTGTCGATGGCCCGATCACGGCCAACAACCCGATGGGCGTCCATCACGCCTGGGGACGCACCTACAAAGACGTATTCCACCGCTATTGGGCGCTCAAAGGCTACGACACCCGCTACCAAAACGGCTTTGACTGCCAGGGCCTGTGGGTCGAAGTCGAAGTGGAAAAAGAACTCGGCTACACCTCCAAGCGCGACATCGAAGAACACGGCCTGGAAGAATTTGTCAACCTCTGCAAACGGCGCGTGCTCAAATACGCCGCGCGCCAGACCGAGCAAAGCATCCGCCTGGGCTATTGGATGGATTGGAACGACCCCGAAACGTTGCGCATGCTAGAACGCAAAATGGCCCAAGACCCGACCGAGGTGATCACCGTACAAGGCCCCGACGGTCCCGTCACCGACCGCGTCGATCTGATCGTCGGACAATTGGGCATGCCCCAACTGGGCGGCTCGTATTTCACCTTTTCGACCGAAAACAATTATACCATCTGGTCGGTGCTCAAAAGCTGCCACGATCGCGGCTGGATCTACAAAGGCCACGATGTCATGCCCTGGTGTACGCGCTGCGGCACCGGCATCTCGCAGCACGAGATCGTCACCGAAGGCTATGTCGAACTGACCCACCCCAGCATCTTTTTACTCTTCCCACTACGCGAGCGCGCAGGCGAATCGCTGCTGGTCTGGACAACCACCCCCTGGACGCTGACCAGCAACGTCGCCGCGGCCGTACACCCAGACCTGCCCTATGTCTTGCTCGAACAAGACACCAAGAAATTCTGGCTGTCCAAGGGAGCGATCAATAACGCTGTTCGGGGAGAATATACGATACTGGACGAAAAATCAGGCGCAGAACTTGCCGGCTGGACTTTTGACGGCCCATTCGACGAACTGCCGATCGTGACCCAAACCCTGATCGGGGAAAACGGCCAACCGCGCGCCCCCTACCCCCACCGCATCATCACCTGGGACGAGGTCGGCGAGGCCGAGGGCACGGGCATCGTCCACATCGCGCCGGGCTGCGGCGCCGAAGACTTGCAACTGAGCCAAGAATTCGATCTGCCCGTGATCGCCCCGCTAGACGAGTTGGGCATCTATACACAAGGCTTTGACTGGCTGACCGGCATGAACGTCAACCAGGTACGCCAGCCGATCTTTGCCAACCTGCGCGAAAAAGGTCGAACCTACCGCATCGAAAACTATACCCACCGCTACCCGGTCTGCTGGCGCTGCGGCGAAGAACTGGTCTTTCGCCTGGTCGACGAATGGTTCATCGACATGGGCGCGCAGCTCGAAAAACCTTTTGCCGAGGTCACAACAGCAGAAAAAGACGCCAACCTGCGCTACCAGATCATGGACGTGGTGCAAAACGACACAAAATGGTATCCATCCTTTGGCCTGGAACGCGAGATGGACTGGCTGCGCAATATGCACGACTGGATGATCTCTAAAAAGCGCTACTGGGGACTGGCCGTGCCGATCTGGGAGTGCGAGTGCGGCCATTTTGAGGTGATCGGCAGCCGCGAAGAGCTGAAAGACAAAGCAATCGCCGGTTGGGATGAATTCGAGGGACACACGCCGCACCGCCCGTGGATCGACGCCGTCAAAATCAAGTGCCCGGCATGTGGCAAACCCGCCAGCCGCGTGCCCGATGTCGGCAATCCCTGGCTCGACGCGGGCAGCGTGGGACTGTCCACCGTCCGCTACCGCCTCGATCCGGCCTACTGGGAAAAATGGACGCCCGCCGACCTGATCAGCGAGAGCTTTCCGGGGCAATTCCGCAACTGGTTCTACTCGCTCTTGACCATGAGCACGGTCATGACCCGGCGCACGCCATTCCGGCGCTGTTTTACCTACGGCACGCTACTCGATCAGAATGGCCGCCCGATGCACAAAAGCTGGGGCAACGCGATCTGGTTCGACGACGCCGCCGAAAAAATGGGCGTTGACGTGATGCGCTGGATGTACTGCACACACAAACCAGAACAAGACCTGCGCTTTGGCTATCACGCCGCCGACGAAACACGCCGCCGTTTTCTCATTCCGCTGTGGAACGTATACGCCTTTTTCGTCAACTATGCCCGCCTCGACCAATGGCAGCCCGACAAACTGCCGCTGGCCGAACAATCGCTCTCGCTGCTCGACCGCTGGATGCTGGCCAAACTCAACCAGCTCATCGCCGACGTAACCGCCGAAATGGACGACTATGACGTATTTGACGCCGCCAACCAGATCGAAGCCTTTATCGACCAAGTCAGCAACTGGTACGTGCGCCGCAGCCGGCGCCGCTTTTGGCGCAGCGCCGGCCAAGGCGACGCCGACAAAAACGCCGCCTACAGCACACTGTACCAGGTATTGAACCAGTTGTGCGTGCTGATCGCGCCCTTTGCGCCCTTTGTCGTCGAAACAATGTACCAAAACCTGGTCAAGAACGGCAATAGAAACCAGATTCCTGAATCACCAGAGAGCGTTCACCACCAGGCCTGGCCCGTCGCCGACCCGGCGCTGATCGACCAAGAACTGCTGGCCGATATGGACCTGGCAATCATGGTCGCCTCGCTGGGCCGTTCGGCGCGCAGTACGTCCAACATCAAACTGCGCCAACCGTTGGCCCAAGCCATCGTCGTCGCCGACGCGCGCCAACAAGCGCGCCTGGAGCGCCTGTCCGACATTGTGCTCGACGAGTTGAACGTCAAAAAACTCGAATTTGCCCGCCAGGCCGACGACCTGGTGCATTACGAGATCGGCCTCGATCCGCGCATCCTGGGCAAAAAGCATGGCCCGCTGTTCCCCAAACTGCGTCAGGCCGTCGCCGCGCTCGACCCGCTGCCCCTGGCGCGCAAACTAGAGCGCGGCCAGGCGGTGACAATCATCGTCGGCGGCGAACCGGTCGAACTATTGCCCCAAGAAGCCCAGGTGCGTATGCGCGCCCAAGAGGGCCTGGCCGTTGCCGACGCCGGCGGCATAGTCGTCGGCATCGACACCGGATTGACGCCGCAACTGATTCGAGAAGGGCTGGCCCGCGACCTGGTACGCCGTATCCAGGACGCGCGCAAAAACGCCGGGTTCAAGATCGAAGACCGGATCGTCCTCACCTACCAAACTGGCGAAACCCTGAGCGCCGTTTTCACGACACTGGGCGCGTACCTGGCCCAAGAAACACTGGCCGTGCAGATCATCGCCGGGCCGCCGGCAGAGCCGGGTTTCGTCGATCAATTTGAACTGAACGGCGAACCGATCACGATAAGCATACATCAGGCGTAAATGGTTTGGGCATCCGTAGCATAGCCCCTTACGCGCTGAACAAACAGGAAACCCGAATTTTTGGAAAATTCGGGTTTCTTTGATAAAATATCACAATGACCAACCCAGACCTGCTCCAACAAGCCATCCAAGCGATCGAGTCCGGCGACGACGCCGCCGGACGGCAGTTGCTCACCCGACTCGTGCGCATCGAACCGCGCAACGCCCACGCCTGGCTGTGGTTGAGCCAGGTCGTGCCGCGCCAGGAACACCAACTCGACTGCCTGCTCCGCGTCCTGTCGATCGAGCCGGAAAACGAGTTGGCGCTGACCAAACTGGCCCAACTGGGCCGCGCGCAAACCCCGGCACAGTCAGAGCACGCCGCCCCCCCCAGGCCGCCTCCAATGACAACCCAACGGCGCCAAATTGTGCCCCAATCACCGGCGCGACGCCCGCGATCGCCGTACCGGCCGCACCAGGACATCGATCAAGAGATCGCCGAACAGAAAAAAAAGCGCGGCTATCGCAACATTATGCTTGCCGTGATGATGTTGCTAAGCGCGGCATGCGGCATTGTCCTGATCGTCATCACCATAACCGTGATCAAACCCAGGGCAGAAAAACGCCTGAAACCCACCCCCGAACCAGTCCTCTATACGGCGACACTATGGTGCCTGCCATGCGATCAGGCCGGTAGCCAAATTGTCCTGTGGGAAAAAGTAGGCGATGGCATCTCACGCGGCGGCCAGGTCGGCGCACTGCCCCACGACACAACCGTATCGGTACTGGCCGAGGTGTGGTCGGCGCCCGAAGAACGCACCTATTTCAAGGTGACAGCCGAGGGACAAACGGGCTGGGTACCGGAGACGTTTATCAAACAGCCCAGGCAACCCCCAGATTGAACCGCGCCGCTACTCCACCAGTTCGCGCCAGCGCCCCTCATCGAGCAGTTCCTTGAGGCTGACGGCCAGATCGCTCTCGCGGCGTCCCAGCATCACACTGGCCACAAGCAGCAAGCCCCCCAACCACTGCACCAGCATCAACCGCTCGCCAAGCCAGAAAAAAGCCACCAGCAAAGCCACCAGCAACTCGGCCAGGCCAAGCAGCGAGGTCTGCGCGCCGCCCAGACTTTGCAACCCGGCGAACATTAGCAAACGCGCCAAAATCGTCGGAAAGAGCGTCAGGCCGAAGACGGCCAACCAGCCCTCGGCCGAAACCGGCGTCCAGGGCGCGCCGTTGAGCAAACGCGCGACGCTGACGACAACGGCCATCGTCGTCAGTACATACAGCGTCACCGAGCGCGAGTCGACATCGGCCAGCGTCCACTGCCCCAGCACCAGGTGCCAGGCATACAGCGCGCCGGAGCTGATCAACAACATCACCCCCAGCCAATCGACATCTTGGGCGCCGGTATAAGTCAGCGCCACCACGCCGACTAGCGCCAATCCCAGCCGGACAAGCGACATCGTCGAGATGTGATGTCCGGCGGCGATCAAAAAGATGAACACCCAGATGGGATAGAGCGTATACAACAACTGCGCCAGCGAAGCGTCGATGCGCCCCAGACCAGAATAATAGAGCAACGAGCCGAGGCCATTGGCGACCCCCATCCCGACACAACCCATCAAGTTTCGCCAGTCGATGGGAATCGCATCGCGCCAAAACAAGAGGTACACCAACCACAAAATGGTCGCCGCGCCCACCGTGCGCAACATCACCAGGGTAAAAGGCATCACCTGCGCCCGGTAGGCCAACTTGCCAAAAATAGGCGCCATCCCGAAAAAGATGGTCGAAGCCAGCGTGAGCAAAATACCCCGCACGCGCGTCTTTTTATCCAACACTTGGTCTTGCATCGTCAATACCCTCAAATAAGAACGCCCACAAGAGGCTATGCCGCCAACCCCCCAACTCGTTTGAAACACACCCAAATAAAAACGGCCTCTGACAGGCCGCTTTTATTTGAGCAAATGTCTTTCGATCCAATCCACATTATCCCAAAATATCGTCGATCTCTTCCAAAATATCGGTGCTCAAAAACGTGCCCTTTTGCAACAGACGGCGCACGCGCCCATCCAACCGCTGCCGTTCCGTCGCCGTCAACTCTTGCGCCGTCACCACGATCACCGGAATATCGCGGAAACGCTCGTCGGCCTTGAGCGCGTCGATCACGCCAAAGCCATCGACCTCCGGCATCATCAAATCCAACAAGATGAGATCGGGGCGATTTTGATGGATCATCTCTAGCCCTTCACGCCCATTGTGCGCCTCGTCGATCTGATACTCGCCCTGCGCCTGAAGCACGCGCCGCAGCAACCGCGCCGCGTCGAGATTATCCTCCAAAATCGCAATACGCCTCGTGCGCTGATCCAGGCGCTCCAACGAAGCCAGCAGTCCCTCCTCTTGCGCCAACGGCGCGCCGCCGCTCTCCTTGCCCGCCAACTCGAGATTGTGCTGCCAATCGTCGCCCAACAAAAACTTTTCCACCGGAAAGGTATGCCCGGAACAATTGACGACGATCACATCATCGGGCTGAATCAATCCCTGCGCAGCCATCTTGAACAGACCGGCAAAAGCCATCGCCGCCGCCGGCTCCATCGAGATGCCATCCATCTTGGCCAAAACGTGCATCGCCCGGAAGGCCTCGCCGTCGGTGACTTTTTCAAACGCGCCGCCGTGCTCCATCACCACCTTGCGCAAGTATGAATACGCCGCCCCCGGCTTGCCGGTCGCCACCGTCGCGATCAACGTCTGCGGGTTGAGCACCGGCTCGGCTTCGGTCAACCCGGCGCGGAACGAATCGACGATCGGGGCGCACCCCGCCACCTGAATACTGGCCAACTTGGGACGCCTGTCGACCAACCCCATTTCCCTCATCTCGCCAAACGCTTTCCACACACCCACCGGGCCCATCGCGCCGCTGACGGCCTGAAAGTACCAATCGGGCGCGCGCCACGGCGTCTTGGCCGACGGCCCCAATATCCGGCCCAATTGTTCGGCCACCTCAAAACCCAGAGTCTTCATCGCCTCGCGCGCAGCGATGCTTTTCAAGCCGCGGTCATAAAACAAACCTTTGCTTTGCGCAAAATCGGCGGCCACAACCTTGGTCTGATCATAGGTGCCCGTCACCTTGATCACATCGGTGCCGTACAGCGCGATCTCGCGCATCTTTTCTGGGGGCACGCTGCTGGGCAAAAAAGCCCACAACTTGATCCCGGCATGCGTAGAATACGCCGAATACGAGATCGCGACATTGCCCGTCGAGGCCAAAACGGCTTCTGTCACCCCATTTTCCCGCATCGCCGAAATAGCCAACGCCGCCTGTCGATCCTTGAACGACCCCGTAGGCCCCTGCCGTTCATCCTTGATATACAAATGGCGCAGCCCCAACATCAACCCCACATTGGTCACCTGGTACAGCGGCGTCCCCCCCTCCCCCATCGTCACCCTTTTAGCAAGGTCGCGCAGCGGGAGCAACTCTTGGTAACGCCACATATCAAACGGACGCCTGGACAACTCGGCATCCCATGTCCAACGCACCCGGTCGTATGGATAACTCACCTCTAGCCAATCATTCCCACAAGACGGGCATTTCTGACGCGCACGCAAATAAGGCGCTTTCCAATTACACTTGTTACATTGTAAGTATATCTCTTGCACATTTCCCCCTATAGAGCGCTTCGCGCCAGCCGATTCAATATCTCTAGCATTTGTTTTGCGACAACCGGCTTGGGCACAAAGGCCGCCGCGCCCATACTGATCGCTTTGCCCCCATCCATTCCCCGAGAACAAACGACAATTGGCGTCATCCGCGTATGCCGCGTCGATTTGAGCGTCTCCAACAACGCCCAGCCCTGCTCACCTCCCAACTGGGTATCCATCAAAATGACAAAGGGGTTCAGATAGCGCGACCAGCGCACCGCCTCCTGAGGATCGAACAAGGGCACCAGTTGATACCCCACACTGTCCAGGAAACGACGATACGCGGCCACATCCTCCGAACTGCGTTCGATCACCAGAATCATCTTTTTCGTCTTGTCAATGACCAGATCGGCCAGTTCGGGAATCTCGTCGGCCATTGGCCCGGCAATAGGCAAATAGAATGTGAATTTAGAGCCAACCCCCTCTTCACTCTCCGCCCAGATTCGACCGCCGTGCATCTCGACCAACGTGCGGCTGATCGGCATACCCAGACCAGTGCCCTCGGCCGCGCGCGTAGATGACGAGTCAAGCTGGCGGAATTTTTCAAACACCAGACCCATCTTTTCGGCCGGCATGCCAATCCCCGTATCCGCGATGCTCACGTAAACCAGGTCTTCTTCGCGCCACGTGCTGACCGTGATCGACCCTTCCTCGGTGAACTTGGCGGCGTTCGACATCAGGTTGCGAATCACCTGGCGAATACGGGTGCTGTCGGCGCGAATCAGCGGCATATCCGGCGCCACATTCAAAATCGGCTCGACCGGCTTTTCACCAATCTGCACCGCCAGCGTACCGCGCACCTCCTTTTCGAGCAGCCTGGACATATCCACATCGCTTTCGAGCAACAGTTCCATCTTGCCGGCATCGATCTTGGATTGATCCAACACATCGTTGATCAAGCGCAACAAGTTTTGACCATTGTTGTAAATGGCCTCCAGGTCTGTTTTCTGCATCTCGTTCAACGGGCCGTCGATGCCCTTGAGCATCACCCGCGAAAAGCCAATGATCGAATTCAGCGGTGTGCGCAACTCGTGCGACATTGTGGCCAGAAACTCGGCGCGGAACTGGTCGATCTCGCGCAGCTGTTCGGCAACGCGCTCAATCTCGGCAGCGCGCTGTTGCAAAGACTCGAACAATTGCGCATTTTCGATCGCCGAAGACAGCTGCGAAGTCACCCCCTCAATGATCTCCAACTCTTCTTCGCTCCACTCGCGCTGCATCCCCAACTCTTGCACACCCAACATCCCAATGACCTGACCACGCCGGTCGATGGGAGCGACAAACGCGGTTTCCGCGTCGCCGTCCCCTTCTTTGGCCCAGGCCAAAGGAGATTTTTCCGTGAGCACGCGCTCGGCCTCCGATGGAACAGCCTCCAGCGGCGGCACCCCCGGCTGCCGGAAAATGAAATCCCGCTCATCCTTGATCGCCAGATAATCTTCCCACGATTCTCGCAACAAATTTTGCTGCAACGTAGTGATCTCGGCCAAACGCTCCTGCGCATCCTCGAACAAGCGTGCATTTTCGAGTGCCTGCCCCATTTGCTCGGCAATAGACTGCACGATCGCCACCGCGTCTTGCGACCATGTTTGCGCCACACCCGGATCGTGGACGCCCAATACCCCCAAAACATGACCGCCATAAGAAATAGGTACGGCGATCCTGTCCGGTTCCACCACCGGGCGGTCCGTCTCCAACACATTGGCAACCTGAGGAACAAGCCGGTGTCCCAGAGGTTGAATATCCCCGCCGCGCAGTTGATACCCCGCAGAACGAAGCCTGGGGGCAAGCCGGTCCCATGACTCGCCCACATACCGCTTGCGCAGCTGCTCCAAATCCTCCAAAGCAAAACGCGCCTCGCTCATCGAGCGAATGTTGGCAATACCGCTTGCCGTTTGATCGGCGATTGTGGTCAAAATAGCCACATCCTGATCGTCCAGCGTCACGCGGTCCGGGCTTTGCAAACTCAACACACCAACAAGCTCACCTCGCGCCGACAGCGGCACCGCGGCCTCAAAATACACATCGGCGATGTGATAGCTGGCCTGCGCCGCCTGCCCGGACACCTCCTGGACAAAGCGCGATTGCGCATGGACGACGCACCAACCGGCCACCGTTCGATCGTTGACCGGCGCCCGCTCCCCCGATGGTATCTCGCTGCTGCTCGAAGCAGCAACCGTCATCCATGCGCTATCCTCGTCCACCAGAAACAGCAGGGTATACATGTGAAACCCTTGCCTGACCAGTTGGACAACCTGTTCTGCCAGCTCGGGAATACGTTCCGCCGATGTCACAACCTGGGAAACCTGGGACGAGACGCGCAACTGAACCGCCCGCTGCACCAACTCGGTGTTCACCTGCTCTAGCCTTTGATTGAGCGTATCTTGCTGCTGAAGACTTTTCTGCAACTCGACACGGCTTTGCACCAGCTGCTCGGTTCGTTCTTGAGCGCGCTGGTAACTGCCAAGCGCCCACTTGACCGTGTCAAAAAGAGGCCGAAAAGTGATCCAGGCCAAACCAACACCCAGCCCGGAAAAGAGCAGCGCGCCATAAGCCAAAGGCGGCGCGTTGCCAAGCAAAGCAGGGAACACAACCGTCGCCAGAAACTGGATACCAAACAAAACGACCGTACTCCATGGCGAGAGGAGCAACCCGGAGATCGAAATCAACAACGTAAAGGCAAATGGCAGGCTTTGCCAGATCATCGCCTCCCCAGTTTTGTCGCCGAACCGCGGTGGAAACACAAGCGGCACACACAACGCCAGCGCATTGACCAGGATAAACGCCCACGCCGCCCGGTCGAACGCATTTCGTTGTTGAAATTGTTGGGTCAAGATCGACGCGGCAACGAGAACAGCAAAGAACAGATACCAAATTGTGCCTGACTCTGGCGCGCCGAGCAAAACCATCAAGATAATAAAGGCAAAACCCAACCCTATTTTCCACAAAAGGCTCAACAGAGAATGCCGAAAGTCGAGCGGCCCCTCTTGTTCAACCCATTGAGATGCACCCATTTTGTTCCTCCAACCGTGTTCGCCTCACCCCAAACCTACTCTTGCGATGAAAGCCCCCTGGTATTCAACTGCACAAAAGCAGCGGGCACATTCAAAACCCGCGCCAGATCGGCGATCGTCGTCTGCATCAACGCATCCAAACTGACGCGAGCCTGCATATTGGCGCCAATCTCGCGGATCTGGCGTTCTCTAATCTCGCGCGACTGTGTTTCCTGGTAAAAACGCGCCGCTTCCAAAGCATACGACAACTGTTCGGTCACATCTTGCAGCCAGGCCACCTCTTGCGGCGTCCATTCGCCGTCTGCCGCTGGCTTGACCGTATCCAACACGCCAATGATCTCTTCACCAATGCGAATGGGGATCGCCAACGGCGCCCCTTGCGGATCACGATCTTGGGCCTCGGGGGCCAGGATCGTCTGCCCCTCCTGAATCGCCCGCGCCATCTCGGGGCGCGACACCGGAGGCAATTTGGTCACACCGCGCGCATCACTGCGAAAAGCCATCCCGCCGCCGCGCAACAACTCTAGCCAGGCCTGACGGCTCATCCCGCTATAGGCACGCTCTGCGGAGGCCAACGCCTCTTGAACCTGGGCAAACAAGCGCGCATTATCCAACGCGCTTGCCACCTGATCGGCCATCGTCTGCAACGCAACCAGTGCGTTTTGGTCAAACGCATCCGGCTGGTCGCTCTGCACGGTGATCGCGCCCACAACATGCCCGTGGGCGCGCATCGGCAGCGCCGCCTCAGATTGCGTGTCCGGCAGTTCATCGGCGACCAGACGCACCTGGTCCTGGCTCACATCAGAGGCAACGCGAATCTGATCGTTGGCAATGCACCAACCCACCATCCCCTCGCCAACCCGAATGCGATGCCCGCGAGCAACCATACGGCGTCCATATTCGCCGCTGCCGGCCCGCAACACCGCCCACTCGCCGCTCTCATCGACTTGAAACAAACCAACATAATACAAGCCAAACCGATCTTGAATGACCTGGGCCACCTGGCGAATGAGTTGATCGACATCCAAAATGGACGAAAGCGTTCGCCCCACGTCGGCCGTCGCTTGCAAGTACACCGTCTGCTGCTCCAGAGCGCGGGTCCGTTCGCCGACACGCCGTTCCAAACTGCCCACCAGCTCGCGCAACTGCGCGGTCATACTATTGAACGCCCGCGCCAATGCGCCAATCTCGTCTTCCCGCTCGACCGTAGCCACCAGGTCGCGTTCGCCGGCAGCAATTCGACGCGCCACCTGGGCCAAATTGACAATGGGCACCGAAATCTGCCGCGTCATGGCAAACGAAGCCCATACCGCACTCGTCGTCATCAGCAACGCCGTAACGCCGGTCGCCGCCAACATCATGTACATCGCTTTGAAAGCAACAACTTGGGGAACTTCTACCAACAACACAAGCTGGATTTTCGGCAACCATTGATAAGCGCCAATGACCGGCACCCCCACATGATTGGCATACAAGGCCGAACCGCTCGCCCCCTTCAACGCTTCGATCGCGCCGGGTGTACGGGCAATCATTTGCGGCCGATCGATGCCGGTACCGGCCACAATCACATAATCGGAATCAATGAGGTAATTCTTTGTATTCTCGTCTAAAAAAGTGCGCACGTCCATCATTGCCTGCAAAACGTCTATACTGACCCGGCCGCAAAAAATCCCCGACGTCTCTTGCTGCTCATTCTGGACAGGCTGCACCACAACAATATCGCCATCGCCCAACAGACGAACCGAGTTGGCCGACAACCCGCTACGGAAAAACTCGGCGTTCCGGTAAAGCCGTCCCCGATCAATGTCTCCGGTAGAAAAAACGACACGCCCCTCGTCGTCGATCAAAAAAAACTCGGCAAACGGTTGGCCGGGGCCAAGATACGGCCCCAGTTTGAACGCCAAATCCTCGATAACCCCTTGCGCAGCGCCCGTTTCCAAAGCAGAGTTGAAAATCAACTGCGCATATATCGACACTTGTTTCTGGACAAATATCTCGTCCAGGCTACTTTGCAAGCCATCGACCCAGGCGTCAATCTGCATCGCCCTGACATTGCCCGCTGACTCTAGCGTATTGATCGCCCGGCTGCGCCCACTGCGAACACTGAACACGATGGCAATGATCGAAACAGCAACCATCGGCAGCACGCCAACCAACACAAAAGCCACAAACAGACGCACGCGAATCGCACGAAACGGGCGAACCTTGAAACTGATATCCTGACTTGTCTCGGTCATACTCACTCCCAACCGTGCCGGTACCGCACCCAATCCAGCATCACTCGGCGGCGTTCTCGGCCTGGATCTCGGCCGAATTTCGGAGTTGCACAACTACCTCCGGCAAGCCAAGCGTCTGGCGCACCTGCTCCACCGCCGTCCGGAGCACGGTCTCGATGTCTAGCGTCTGGCGGATACGCGAAGTCACCTTACCCAACATCTGCTGGTGCGCGGCGCGAAGCTGCGTCTCCTGATACAACCGCGCGCTGTCCAGCGTCCCGCTCAACTGTGCGACCAGCGATTGCATAAACTCGACTTCGTCCTCGGTCCAATCCCCCATTGATTCATCCTTGCACAGGCGAACGACCCCTTCCACATTGTCGCGAATGTCGATGGGAATCAACAGCGTTGTCCCGTCGGCCCGAACCAGTTGATTCTGTCGATATGCGGCGACCATATCCGGCAGCCACCGGTGGTCAGGCTCGGTTACACCTTGCGCATCACACAAATAGCCAATGCCACCGGGCGTGCCAATGATCTGACGCCAGGCATCGCGGCTGATCTCGCCATACGCGACACGCTGCGCCTCCAAAGTCTCCTGGATCTGGTCAAACAGAGCGACATTCTCGATTGCAATAGCCAACTGATCGGCCAACACCTGCAAAATAGACACATCGTCCCGCGTAAAAGCGTTGCTTTGCACACTCTGCACATCGAGCACGCCCAAAACACGTTCACCGACCTCGAGCGGCAAGGCAACTTCCGAGCGTGTCTTTGGCAAGAGTGGATTGGCAAAGTGATGCGCGTCCTTGCCCACATCAAGTGCAACGCGCGACTGGCCCGTTTTGGCCACATCGCCGACAATGCCCTGCTCACCCACCCTCAAGCGGTGCCCTTGCGAAAGCATCAACTTACCGCCCTCGCTGTTACTCGCCCGCAGCACCGCATATTGAACCGGCGTCTCCCGGCCAACCTCATCCAACATAAATATGCCCACGTGGTACACATCCAGATATTGACTGATCAAATCAGCGGCCTGCGCCAACAGCTGCTCCTGATCTCGAATCATGGCCGCGGCGCGCCCGACCTGGACAACGGCCTCCAATCGCTGCGCGCGGTTCGCCAACGACGCTCGCACGACCTCAAGCTCACGGTTGACCTGAGTCTGATCGTACTCGTTACGACGCGCCTTGGCCAGCGCCGCGTTCAGGTTGTGCAACGCAGAACGCAACAACAGATCGGCCAACAACACAAGAATGCCGATAAAGATCAAATCCGAGACGGTCACGGGTGTGCCCGGATACTGGACCAAACCAAACACCTGGATCACATATCCGATCCCCAGGCAAAGCAAAGTCAAAATCGTAGTCAAACGCATCGCCCGTCTGCCCAACAGCAAACCAGACAACACAACAATGATCAAATACTCGGCTGGACCCTGATCGGCATTGACGCCGGCAAAAAACAAAACCCAAACCGTCATCACCAGCCATAACAACGAGACCAGAATACCGCCGGCAGCCGTCACGTGACCGCGTTGGGCAACCAGGATCAACCCCAAACTGATCAGGCATACCACCAGCCCAATCAAGATCACAAAAACCTCTTGCAAATTTCGCGGAAGACCATTCACAATGAGCAGCAAAACGACCATAGTCAGAGTTGCCGCAAACAGCGTGAGCAGCACCGTATACAACAAACGAACAGTCTGGCTTTTGTCCTCGTCCTGAAAAACCGGAGGCGTAACGAACCGCTTGATTCGATTCAATATCCTGGTCAATATCCTCATCGAATGCTATTCCTCATCACTCACCGGGGCGGAACCCATCCTGATCTCAACCTCTTTGAGTCCTAATGCCGCACGCATCTCGCGGACCGAATTTCTCAACACCGTATGTATATCGAGCGATTCACCCATACGCGCGGCAACCTGGCTCAACAACCGGTCACGAACGGCGCGGCGCCGCGTGTCCTGGAGCAAACGCGCACTCTCCATCGACAAAGCCAGACGATTTGCCACCTGCTCGATCAGCGAAACGGTTTCCGCCGGCACAGCCCCCCCTTGAAACCGCAAATTGAGCACACCCACAACCTGATCCCGCAACTTGACCGGAACAGCCACCGCCCCCGACGCATCGGGCTGTTCTGTACCTGTACCGACCACCGGCTCACCCAACTCTAGTGCGCGGGCCGCCTCTGCCGAACGTTCAGGTGCAGGTTCGACGCCCAATCGACGATAACGATAACCCAACGGCTGCGCGCCATGCGCCAATTTTTGCCACGCCTCTCGTGTATATTGCGCCGTCGAGGCCTGCAACTCTCGAACAGTCTGCTGCATCTGCTCGAACAAACGCACGTTTTGAATCGCCACGGCCAACTGATCGGCCACAATACTCAACGCCGCAACGTCCTCCTCGTCAAAACCGGCCACCCTGGCACTTTGCATATCCAACACACCGATCACCTGGCCGCCAACCTGAAGCGGCAGCACCACTTCGGATCTCGTATCGGGCAACAGCGGGTTGAGCACATAAGTGTCATCTCCGGCGACATCAAACACGGTGCGAAACTCGCCCGTCATCGCCACATGACCAATAATCCCCTCTTGCCCCACCCGGCGTCGATGTCCCTGCGCCAACAAAGCGCCGCCCACCTCACCGGTGGCCGCGGCAAGAACTGCGTACTCGCCTTGATCGTCGACCAGAAACACACCCACGTAATCGAACCCAAAACGATCATGCACCAAATCAACCACACGATTCAACAGATCGCCCAACTCGCGGACCGAAGTCGTATCGCGCGCAACCTCAGACGCGGTTTGCAGCTGCACTGCCCGGCGGGCCATCGCCTCGGCATACTGCTCCAAATCAGCTTCAACCTGCTTGATCTTGGTAACGTCACGGGTCAAACCCACAAGCCCGGTCACCCGTCCTGCCGCGTCGTGCAAAGGCACTTTGGTCGTAGAACCCCATTGATGCTCTCCGGTCGCTTGATCGATCACCTCTTCTTCATAATCGATCATTGACTCGTCGCGCGCCATCAACGCCTGTTCAACCTCGTAATACTGGCTGGCAAACTCGCTGGGGAAAAAATCAAAATCGGTCTTGCCCAGCAACTCCTCCTGAGACCTGGCTCCCAACACACGAATATGTGCCGCATTGTTGAGCACGAACCGGCTTTGGCGATCCTTGATATAAACATAATCGGGCAAGTTGTCAATCAATGTGCGCAGCAGCGCACGCTCTTGCACCAACTCGGTCTCGGCCTGACGACGCTGCTCGATCAAAAACGCGCCTTGCAGCGCATTTACGATCTCTTGCTGCACCGAACTATACAAGTTACCATCTGCCGGGCCGATCTCGAAAACGGCAAAACCCAACGGCTGCTCTTGAGCATCCAGTGGAAAAACACCCACCTGATACGACCGCCCGTTGGGCCACACATCGTGCGGAAGCAGCTGCCTGGTTGGATAATGCTGCTCTTGGGCAGAAAGCTCGATCCGCCTCGAATCGCGCCAGGCCAGCACAAGCCGAACCCCATCCAAAGGCCGCTCAGGATCGTCGTACAAAGCCAGATACCCGCTACGGATACCCATACCGGGCAGCTCCTGAGCAATGATCCGCGTCACATCCGCGACGCTTTGCCCAAGCATCATCCGCATCCCCAATGCACGCATCTGATCGCTCTGACGAACCCGCTCCAGCCGAAAAGCGATCTCGCTCCTTTGCACCTGATGCCCCACCAACGTCCGCGCCTGCTGCCACATCACCTCGGCCCAAGCAAGTTGATCGCTGTCCAACAGAGGACGCAAATACTCGCGCAGCGCCGACAATACCAGATGCCAGCGGCTGACCTGCCCGCGATCCAACGACACCTGGCGCATTACACTTTCAAATGTCGATAGAAAAACATCGCCCGGAGCCTCCAAACCGGCCCAAAAAGCCGACACCAATTGCTCGACGCTCCGCGCCAACAGATCAGGCGACATATGCGCGGCAATGCCTGCCAAAACGCGCGTCAGCGCCGGCGCAACCTGCGCGCGCGTGACCTCGACATCCCCCAAAAAACCGGCCGTCGAAATCTCATCGGGCCAACAGCCACATGAGCGGCGGATGACCATCTCGGCCTGTACATCCACTAAATCCGGTGCCGGTTCGCCCCGAACCAAGGCCAACACCGTTTGCAATGCCCTGCGTCCAGATTCATAAAACGGCTTGCGCATCGTGGTCACCGCCGGCACAACCGTCTCGGCACTGACCACATCGTTGAACCCAACCACCGACACCTCGCCCGGCACCGCCACGCCGCGCTCTTGCAGCACGACCAGCGCGCCAACCGCATATTGCACCTCGGTGACAACCAGGGCATCAAAATCCACGCCCGGACGCAGATGACGCTCATCCAGCAACAACCGCATCGCCGCCGCGCCATCCTCGTCCCCCCACCCCACCGGCGGGCTGGACAACCGCTCATCCACCACAAGGCCATGCGCTTCCAGCGTATCGCTCCAGGCGCGGACACGCTCTTGCGTCTCGAAATGCCCGTCCGGGCCGCGAATCAAGGCGATCCGACGCCGCTGGTGCGTCTCGATCACGTGATCGATCATCTGTCGCATTGCTACACGAGTATCCGTAAACACACACGGAATTCCCGCCATAGGCGTTTCAACGTTCACGATCGGCAACCCGCGATAACGATCCAGAAACTCGCGCGTCTCGGCCTCATCCAGGTTCTCCAACACCCCAGCACCGTGACTACCCCATACGATCAACCCATCGAGCGTGTCTACGCTGGCCAGATCGAACACCACATTCGACGCAAACGCCCCTGTCCCCGGCCTGGCCTGAACGCCGCCGACAAAACAGACCAGATTGACCCCTTGCGCCCGCGCATAGTCCACCGCACCAAGCCACATCAACTGATAATGGGACAACCCACTGATCAACATCCCAATCGTCAGACGTTTTGTTCTATCCTTTGTCATTCCAGGATTATTCGTGTTCATATATTTTCTCTCGAGTCGGGCGATGCAATTTCAGGCATATCGATATGCACCGACACCTCGGTCACATTGGGCAACTGCCCAAGTTCGCGCACCGCGGTACGCAGCAACGTGTCCAGATCCAACGTGCGTGCAAACTCGGCCGAAATCTGGCCGACCGCCTGCTCGCGCGCAGCCTGCTGCTGGGTACTCTCGTACAATTGGGCGCTGTCCAACGCCTGCCCCAGGCGATCGATCAACACCTCGAACAATTCAAGCTCGGCGGCCGACCAGCCCCCGGCACCCTCGCGCTTGCGGGCGTCGATCACACCGATCACCTGATCGCGGATGCGAATCGGCACGGCTGCCGCCCCGCCGTCCGTCTCATCCTTGACCGTCTGATTCCGTCGCACGGCCAACGCCATCTCGGGACGCCACACCCCTTCGGCAGAGACAAAACGACCGTTGCCATAACGATAGCCCCGCCCTAATTCGCGCTCCTGAGCGAGTTTGGCCCACACCTCGCGCCCGTACTCGCCAAAGGCCCGCTGCACGGCCTCCAACCGATCCCGCGACTCTTGGAAAAGCCAGATATTGCTGATCGCCATCGCCATCTGGTTCGCCAAAGTCTGTAAAATGACAACCTCTTCTCGAGTAAACGCCTCCCTGCGCCGAGCGTGCAGGTCCAACACGCCGAGCACCTGACCGCGCGCACGCAGTGGCAAAGCCAACTCGGAACGCATATCGACCACATGTGGATGACGAACATATGCCGGTTCGAGATCGGCATCGGCCACAACCAACGCATCCTGTCCAGAGGCAACCACCGACACCAGACCGGCGCCGTCCAATGGCAGGCGGTACCCCTGCGCCAGCACACGCCGACTGCCACGGCCGGCCGCGGCCTGTAATTCAACCCACTCGCCCGACAAGTCGAGCATAAAGACGGCCGCATAATCGACCTCAAACTGTTCACACATCCACCCGGCAACACGCGACAAAAGTTCCTGGGCATCCAAAATCGACGCCATCGCGCTGCCCACCTCGGTCGCAGCCTGCAACATCGCCGCATGCTGCCGCTCAGCCCGGACCTGGCTTTGCAAACTCGTAGAAGTCTGACGCAATGCCTGGCGCGTGCGGTCGAGCACATTTGCCAACGCGCCAATCTCGTCGGTAGACGAGACCGTGATCGCAGTATCGAGATCGCCCTGCCCCAAATTGTGCGCCAGCCGGCCGAGTTGCCGGATCGGGCGCACCAGCCCCAGGCTGCTCCACAGCCCCAGGCCGATCACGGCACTGATGCTCAACGCCAAAATCAACGCCGAAACCCACTCGTACTGCAAAAGCGGAGCCAACACCTCGTCTGCCGAACGAAACGAGACGATCGCCCACCGGTAACGATCCGTGCCCTTGGGCGCCAAAGAGGTAAAAGTGGCAAAATACGGCTCTAGACGCACCACACCGTGCTCGTTCTTTTCATGCACCTTGGAAAACAGCATTGAGGCGACATCGGGATACTCTTGCCCAATAGTGATCCCCGTCTCCAGATCACGCCCCCACCGCTTTTCCGGTGACTGTGAATGGTACAAATAATACCCATCCTCGTCAATCATTACCACCAGCTCAGACAACTGGCTCTTGGCGCCCAGCGCGTCCAAAAAGTACGAGGCGAACACATTGACGATCACAATGCCGGACGGACGATTGTCGAACCACACCGGCGTCGCATACCGGATCACCGGTTTAAAAGGCCGCTCGATCTCGCCATGCTCCACGTTCAGGTCAAGCGGAGAAACCCAAACCTCGCCGCGCCGAGTCGCCATCGTCTCGGTAAAATAATACCGCCCCGCTTTGTCTTGCAGCTGGTCCTGGGGAACGGCAAACACTTGCTTGCCATCCGAATCGATGCGCACCACCTCCATCCCCGTCGCATCGAGATAACGCACCTGATAGTACACCCCCCGCACCTGCGACAGATTCAAAAATTCGTGCGCCACCGTGCGCAGCGCGTCAGCCTCGCCGGCCGCATCGCCGTCGGCCTGAGCCTGCAACAGCCGCGCCAACCCATCCGCCCGGCTCAAAAACAGCACATCCTCGCGCACCCCAGACAAAAAGCGATCCACATCCGAAGCCAACGTATGGACATAATGCTCTTGCTCGCGCAGCACAAACCCGTAAACCATCTTTTTTGTTGTTTCAATACTATAGAGCATCGCCCCAAACAAGGGAAGCAATGAGACAGCCATGATCCCCAACAGCAACTTGTTGCGAATACTAGAGGTAAAGAAGCGACGCACCTTTTGCCACATGCCTACTCGCCTCCCCCCATACCCCCATCTTGGGCGATCAATGTCTGAGGCGGACCAATGCGCACCACCAATTCGGACAAATCCAACATCTCGCCGATCTCGCGCATCGCCGTGCGCAGCACCGTGTCCACGTCCAACGTCGCGCGCATGCGCGCCGTCACCTCACCGATCAACCGCTGCTCCAACTCGCGGCGCTGCGTGTCCTGATACAACCGCGCGTTGTCCAAAGCGTCATTCAACTCTTGCGCCAACGTCGTCATCAACTCGATCTCTTGTTCCGACCAGGCGTCGCCGTCCGGCTTGCGCGCGCTGATCGCGCCGATCACCTGACCGCGTACCGTAATCGGCGTGCCCAAAGACGCATCCACCCTGGTTACCTGACCCGTTTGCAACACCTCTTGCATCGCCGGCCGCCACACACCGCCGGCCGGCCAGGTGCCGCGTTCATCCCTGACCACCCCCAGGTCGGGTTGCTTGCGCAACATCTCTTGCCACGCCCCTTGCGTCAACTGACCATACGCCCGTCGCTCGGCCTCCAAACTGGCCTCGACCCGTTGAAAAAGACGCGCATTGCTGATCGCAACCGCAATCTGGTCGGCCAACGTTTGCAATACAATCGCCTCTTGCTCGCCAAACATCTCTGGTGTCGCACTTTGCACATCCAACACCCCAATAATATCTCCACGCGCCTTTAACGGCAACGCCACCTCAGACTGCGTGTCGGGCAAATCGGCGCTCTTGACAAATTCCGGGTCCACTTTGACATCCATGACAATCCGTGGCTCGCCCCGGTCGGCGACATTGCCCACGATCCCCTCTTGACCCACGCGCAAGCGATGTCCGCGAGACAACATCCGCCGGCCGCCCTCGCTGGACACGGCAGCCAGCACCGCCCACTCGCCGCTCTGATCCAACACAAAAATACCGGCATGATAAAAGTCAAATTGTTCGCTGATCAACGCCACCACCCGGTCGAGCAAATCCTGTTCGTCCAACACCAAAGTCATCTCGGCCGCCACCGTAGCCGTCGCCTCCAGATAACGGGCGCGGTGCGCCAACTCGCGGGTACGCTCCTGCACCTGCCGCTCCAACGTGCGCTGCTGTTCCCCCAACTGCCCCGTTGTGCTGCGCAGCCGGTTCAGCGCCTGTTGCAGCGCCCGCACGTTCAAAAAAGTTAGCAACCCGGTCGACGAGAAAAGCATCAAGACGGCAAGATAGATCGAAGCAATATGCCGTCCCTCCAACCCCAGAGTAAACAAGGGACGATAAACACCCCAACGAGTCAAAAGCCCCAGCACGAACACGAACACCCCCACCCCGCCGGTCATCCCCAACGCATAATTGGGCGAAAGCAACGTGCCCGCAATCGACACCGTCCAAAAGTAAAGCATCACGCCGGGCGAAAGATGCCCATCGAACATCAAGACCGCAACACTAATGCCGGCAAAATTACTCCACACATAAAATTGCAGCATCGCACGCACATAACCCCGTTTGACAAAGATCATACTCACGATCGACACCGGGATAAAACTGAGCGGAAGCGCAACCGCCAGCCACAGCGGAAAATCGCCCATCCCCAACCGGTGGACATACCAGAAAATCAACGCGATGCCGGTCACAACGCCAACTGTGATCACCAACACAATATTGAACACCCGACCCACACGGGCCTTCTCCTCGTCGGGCGTGTCCAGAGACACCAACCATTCCCACCATCCGACGATCCCCGCTCGCTGTTTTCCAGGTTGTTCACTCTTCATCTTTGTACCCCGCTCAACCGCCAAACGCTTGAAAAGCCAGCGCGTAACAAACCCAAATCCAAAAGCCTTCAACCACGCCCAACGCCGCCGCCCATCCAAAACTCGACTTTTGCACCTTGCCGAGCAGCCAGGGCAAAGCGCCGACGATTAAAAACTCACCGGCAATGATATACCATGGCGTTGCGCCAAGCATCGGCGTGTTCCGATAATACCACCACTGCGCGCCCAACGCCCACTGCTCGTACAGCGGAATGTTGACTGCGCCGAGCAAGGCCGACAACAACATCGCCCAAACCAGCCCAAACCGCTGCCTAAACCGCCACCCGATATAAGCCAACTGGGTCAAAACCACACACCAGGCAAAGGGCATATATAGCGGCGAAGACAACCAAAACGGCCCACCGGGCACATAAACCAGCGTCTTTGTGGTTAAAACAAGATAGCGATCGGCCAACAACTCGACCAACCCCCCGACAATGCCAAAGAGAAGCAATTTGGGCAGCAAACTGTCACCTTTGAAATAAGCATAGCCCAGCATCAACAACGGGATCAAAAAAGAAATCACCGTCGCCGTAATCCATCCCCAGCCCAACAAAGAGCTGGTCGAATTCCAGATCAACGCCAGGGCCAACGTCCCCAACACAAACTTGTCTCGCAACGTCCAACCTTTACTTTTTACCACCAATTTCCCCCTCTTGAAGAACCAAATCTCTACGGCAACATTCCTCAATCCACCACCCGCCCCAGCAATCTGGGCCGCGCACAATCACTCCGCCAGACCGTCTCTGGTCGCCGCTGCCCCGGCGTCTTGCGTCGCCAGCCGGATCACCACCTCATCCAACCCCAACGCCCGATACATCTCGTCGGCTGCCGTGCGCAGCACACTCTCGACGTCAAGCGTTTCACGCATCCGCGCCGCTACGTCGCGCACCTTACGTTCTTGCCCGGCACGCAACCGCGCCTCTTCAAACAACCGTGCGTTATCCAAGATCAGCTCCATCTGCTCCGAGACGGCGCGCACCAGACTGATCTGCCCCTCGGTCAGCGCCTGCTCCTCACCTTCGGCCTGCAAACCCAACAAACCAATCACATGACCGCGCTGCGCAATGGGCACCATTACATTCTGCCCCGACGACAAAGGCGCATCGACATCACCGGCAGCGAGACGGCCGGCCAAACCATCAATCTCGGGCGTTTCCAGTGCCGCAACGCCGGGCTGAGTGTATTGAAACACAGTTTGCTCCACCGTCGGCAAAAACTGCTCCCAACGCTCGCGCACATAATAACGCTGAAGCGCCTCCACCTCTTGCAAACGATCCTGCAACACAACCACAACACGGTCATAGGCAATCGCAACGGCAATTTGATCGGCAATGGTACGCAACGGCGTCACATCCTGCTCGTTAAAGGCATTTGCCTTTGCACTCTGCAAAGTCATCACCCCGGCGACATCTCCCTGAGTCACCAGAGGCAAAACCAGCATCGACTGCGTGTTTGCCAGAACAAACTCGACCCCCAAAAGCTCATCTTGCTGCACACATATACAGGCGCTCTTGGTATACATACATTGCCCCAAAGCCGATCCGCGATCGACCCGCAAGCGCAGCGCGCGATCCAAAGTCTCGTCGTCTTTACCGGCCCAGGCCTGCAAAACCAAATGTTCGCGTTTTGGGTCGAGCAAAAACAAACTGACCTCGTACAAGTCCAACTGATCGCGCACCAACTTGACCGCCTGAGAGACAAAAGCATCGGGCGAAAGCGCCCGCGTCGCCAAATCTCCCACTCTGGCGCTCAACTCAAAATGTGAGGTCTGACGGCGCAAAGACTCGTTCACCTGGGCCAACTCGCGCTGCCGAACCTCACTCAACTCTCGCGCCTGTTGCAACGACTCGTTCTGCGCCTGAATGGTCCCCATCACCCGGATCTGCGTGCGGGCAAACATCCACTGCACCATCGCCACCATCAGCGAAATCAACACAAATGTCGCGCTCACCACCATAAACTGTGGAAAACTCTGCGCCAGATCGATATCGGTCTGAACCTCCAACCAACCCACATGATATGCCCAGGCTGCGCCAACAAACAACAACACATTGACCAATGCTGAAACGACCCCCGCCCTGGCGCCCACCAGAATGAAAAACAGCATCGAAGTGCCAAAAAGATACCAGGGAGCCGTGCTGACCATGCCATTCACACGGATCGACAACAAGGCAATGGTATAAGCCACCACAAACAAGGCGCTCGCCCGCCAGATATCGGCAACACGCCGCCAGAAAAACATGACCACGATCAGCACATAGCCCGCAAAATAAGGCGCGTATGTCCTCAACTTGGTGAAATCGTCAACCGCGCCGGCAACCAACGCCAACATAGCCACCGTACCGCCCGCGGCAGCCGCGCCCAGCAACAAATTCAAAATGCGAGTCCGGCCTTGCGTCAGACTTTCGACCCCGGCCAATGACCGTTTCGCTTTCGGGGCGTCCTTCCGCTGACGGGCCGGCCGCGTAACCGGCTCGACAGGCCGTTCCTCAAGCGACAACATTGTGCTAACCGGCGGCACTTTATCAACAACCGGCGACTCGCCGGCCGCTGACTCGTCAGCCACCGGTGGCGGTTCTGTCACCGGCGTTTCCGCCGGCGCAACCGTTTCAGACGCAGGTGGTTTGTCCGGCTCGGGCACATCGCCGGGAAACAACTGATCAAGTTGATCTTCCAGACGATTCTTCATACGCTAACAACTCCTCGGCCAAAGCCCGATACTGCCGCGCACCGCGCGTATCGGGTTTATAGATCGTGATCGGCTGGGCCACAATCGGGCTTTCACGCAACTTGGTATCCACCTCGATCACGGTCTCAAAAAGCGCTTGCGGAAATCGCGCGCGCATTCGTTCCAAAATTTTCACACAAATGCTGTTCCGACGATCATACATTGTCACCAACAACCGGTAACGCAAACCAGGGTTGCTCTTTTTGCGCGTCCGTTCGATCAACTCGAACACATTGTCCAACGAGCGCACGGCAAAATACTCGGCCTGGATGGGCACAATGAGAAATTGGCAAGCCGCCAGCGCGTTGAGCGTCAACGGCCCAAACGCAGGAGCACAGTCGATCAGGACGTAATCATACAATGCCTCATCTACCCCGGCCAACGCCTCCCGGAGATACATCTCGTACCCCTCGCCCCGATAAAGAACCTGGTCGATTGTCGCCAACTGGGGACTGGCCGGAACAATCTCTAAACCGGCCAACCCGGTCTCGCGGCTGACGCTGACCAGCGTCGCATTGTGCAGCATCGAATCGGCCACCGTCCGTCGCAAAGTGTGCGGTTCAATCCCCAACGACAAGGTCAAACTCGACTGCGGATCGAGATCGATCAACAACACCGTCTTGCCCATCTCGACCAGGCATGCGCCCAAAGACAAACAAGTCGTCGTCTTGGCCACGCCCCCTTTTTGATTCGCAATTGCCACCGTACGCATTGATCTACCACCCACCGCCGGCCCAAACTAGGCCGCCGGCTCACCCTCGACTCTAGGTTCCGAAGTCAGGCGAATGAATGCCCGCGACACCCCCAACGCCTGCCCCAACTCTCGCACCGCCGTACTCAAGATCGAATCCATATCTGCGTGCGCACGCATCTTGCTCGTGATCTCGCGGATCAGCTGCTCACGACGCGCGCGGCTCTCGGCATCCTGGTACAGACGCAAACTGCGCAAAACGACGGCCGCCTGATCGCTGACCGATTGGTAAACGCGCAATTCTTCGGGCGTAAACACGTGCGGTGTCTTGGACGTGACCATCACATACCCCTGCCACTCGTCGCCGACGGCCAACGGCATCAAAGCCAACGCGCGGATCTGCATTTGCTCTACCGCCGCACGCAACACACCCGATATGCGCTCATCGGCGTCCACATCCGAACTGACCAACACTTTTGTCGGCGACAAAATACCAATAAACGGATCCTGCGCTGCGGGTCGAACCGTACCCACCGGGATCGAACCTGGGACGTCGGCGCGATCCCAAAACGCGGCCACCATTTGCTTGCCCAACTCGGGCTGCGACGACGGCTTGTCCAAAATAAAGATCGTCGCCTGGTCCACCGGCGTGCTCTTGACCACGTCCAGAACAACCTGGTAAACATCCTCGGCCGACCCGGCGGCGCTGATCCGGCGGCTGGCCTCATACAACTGTTCAGCCTGAATGCGCGTGATCTCGGAGGACTCGAAAAGCCGTTCCGACTCGATAATATCACCCACACTTTCCACGATCGATTGAATGAGCGCCAACTCGTGCTCGCTCCACGTTTCTCCCTCACGCGCAATGTCGATCACCCCGATCGTCTGCCCACGGTGTTGAAGGGGCAACGCCACCGTCTTGGCCGCCCCCCCCTCTTGCTCACCGCGCACAGCCGTGACCATCTGATCGTGAGCGATCGCCTGGGCCATTTCCGGCGTCCAAAAATCGCTGGTTGGCGTCAACCCGTCCGGCCCGGCGACATAACCTTCGATTCCGGCCCCATAACCGGCCAAAAATTCATCCCACGTTTGGCGTAGATAACGACGGTGCGTCGCCTCGGCCTCGGCCAACGCAGCGCGGGTCCGAGTCAGCAATTGGTTGCGCTCGATACTGTCGCTCAACAACGAGCCAATTTGGCGCATCAGCGTCTCATCACGCCCGGTATACGGCTCATCTCGAGAACGCCCCACGTTCAACGTACCAATGACCTCTCCACCCACAACAAGCGGCGCGCTCAATATCCACCGCAAGCCCTGTTCCGACAAAGCGCGCAAATCCGCAAACTCGCTGTCCGGCCTGACCGGGGTGAGGAGCATGCGGTTCTCTCGCACCACCTGTCCGATCGCCATGCCCTTGACCGGCAGTTGAGCGCCAACCGGCATTGCGCCGGCCTCGCCGTCGAGCGCCAACACCTCCAAATGGTCACCAGACTCGGTGAGCAATGATACACTGCTCCGATCGGCATCGATGATCTGACCGACATTGGCAGCGACAATGGACAAAATCTCTTCGCGGCGAGTCGCCTCGCTCAATTGCGCACTCATTTCGTTCAACATTGCCAACCGCTGCGCCTGGTCTTTGGACTCGGCCAATGCCCGCTGATTCATCTCGGTCAACCGTGCGCTCTCTAGCGCCTCGGCAGCCTGATCGAGAATCGCCTGCACCAGTTCTTGCTCCTCAGGAGCAAACGGCGACTGGGAATCGTGCTCAAAGCCAACGACGCCAATTGGCTCACCTCGCACCATCAACGGCATAGATACGACACGCGCCTGCGCATCGGCAGAAACAGAATCAACCGGCGCGCCCAACGCCGCTGCCGGGTCTTGCTCATCCACATCCTGCACCGCAAACTCGGCCGGATCGAACAGGTAGCCAGCCGGCAAAGCGGACTGTTCCTGAAATGCCTGCCATCCTTCGCGGCTCACCATCCGGTACAGGGTATTCAACTCGCGCAGCCGCTCATCCATTTCCGCTTCAGCCTGCCGGCGCTCGGTCATATCGGTCAACACATCGGCAAGATAACGAGGATTGCCCTCCTGGTCACGAATCACAAAATAGTTTTCCAGCGTTGGCGTCACCCGGCCGTCGAGCGAGATGACAACCAGTTCTCCCGTCCATTGTTCTCCACGAATCAATGTTGGCAGCACCTCATTTTGCAATTTCTGCTGCATCTCAGGCGCATAATACGTGTCGATTGGCTTGCCGACTGCGTGGGCCGGGCTTTCCTCGCCCAACATCCGGCACAACGTCGAGTTCACATAGACGATTCGCCCTTCCATATCGGCAATGCCAAAACCCTGCCCAGAGGCCTCGGCAAAACGACGGAACATACGCGCTTCTTCGAGCAACTGGCTGGCCTCCATCGCCACCGCAATCGGGCCGGAAATCGACTCTAGCAGCAAACGGTCGTCATCGGTCAACGCGCCGGCGCGGTCGCTCTGCACATCCAACACACCCAACACCTCGCCGCGCAACATAACCGGCACCGCCAACTCGGCCTGCGTATCCGGCAGATCAGAGTTCGGTTGCCAATCGGGGTTCTCGCGGACATTGGCCGCCAACACCGACTCACCCGTCGCCGCCGCCGTGCCCACCACCCCGCTGCCCATCGCCAGGCCGTGTTTGGCAGCGACCATCTTGGCCCCGGCCTCGCCATAGCCAGACACAACCACCATTCGCTCTTGCTTGACATCATAACGGAATATCTGGGCGTGGTAATAACCCAACTGCTCTTTGACCAGCGTCACCACGCGGCGGAACAACTCGTCGAGCTGCGGCACACCGGCCAACGCCTGCGACACTTGCGCGCTCACCCTCGCTTGCTGCGCCCGACGCTCGATCAGCCGCTCGCGCTCTTGTTCGGCGCGGATCCGCTCGCTGATGTCGCGACCAGCCGACAAAAGATACCGCTTGCCCCCAATAGAAATACCGGACAATGAAACCTCCACATCAAACAACTCGCCGGTATCATGACGCATATGTTTCCAGTAAAACCTTTGCGGCTCTCCCGCCACCGCCCGCTCGATGTATTTGATTGCCTTTTTGCTCGACAACTGGCCATCCGGCTGTCTTTCGGGACTGACGTCCAAAGGCGTCGCACCCAACATCTCTGCCTCATCTCGATAACCATACATCTCGATCGCCCTGGCATTGTTCGCAACAAATTTACCATCCTCGATCAAATGCAACGCATCAGAGGCCAAATCAAAGATACCCTTGAACTTGGCTTCACTCTCCTGTACCGCCTCTTCCGCCCGCTTGCGCTCGCTGATGTCGCGGGCAATCGTCGCCAAAGACACCACCTGCCCTCGCTCGTCCCGCATCGCCGTGAGCACCTGCGACACCGGAATCACACGGCCGTCTTTGGACACCAGCATAGTCTCTCCGGCCCACACCCCGTCGCGCACCACAATATCCAGGACATCTGACGGCAAATCGGGCTGAAAACTGGACATGTTCATCCCGGCGTAAAACTCGTCTGCCGTATAGCCCACCATTTGCAGGCCGGCGGGGTTGACATAAATACCGGCGCCGTCGGGCATAGCGATGCCAATAAAATCGGTACTGGTTTCCAGCACCTGGCGGTAGCGCGCCCGCTCGATCTCACGCTCGCGCTCGTGCGTAATGTCTGCAAGCGCAACCCGAAGCAGCGTCTGCGACCCCACATCCACCCGGCGCAGCGACATCCGGGCATAAAACTCGCTGCCATCGAGACGGTGTTGCATCCACTCGAAACGCTGCGGCTCACCAGCCAGAGCTGTGTCGAACCGTTCCCGCACGACCTCGGTCGAACGACGACCATCTGGCTGCACCGCCGGCGCCAAGTCAGACGGCACTTTGCCGATCAGATCACCGCGCGCGCAGCCAAACAACTCTAACGCGCTGGCATTGCACTCGACAAAGCGCCCGCCCTCAATCAAGAGAATCGCGTCATCGGCAGACTCAAACAACACCCGATACAGATCGTTCTCTGCACTCATGCTATGCTTCCTCCGCGTCTTTGGCTTCTGCCGCCTGAACACGCGACCGTGCCTCGATGGACTGTGTCAACTGGCTCACATCACCCACGCTCACAAAAGTGCGCCGTCCCAAGACCTGCCCCAACTCTCGCGCCAACGCGCGCAAGACGCCATCCACATCGGGCGGCGTGCGCAGCCGGCCTGCCATCTGCCGGAGCTGCTGCTCACGTTGGGCGTTGGCGCGCGCCTGAACCAACAACCGCCGGCTCTCCACGGCCGTCGAAGCCAGACCGATCAAGGCGTCGTAAATTTCTTTCTCTCGCCGGCCAAATTGGCGAGGAACCGTCCAGGTAAAGCGCACGAGACCCACCCAGCGCCCGCCCCGCGCCAGAGGGACAATAACCATCGCCCGGCAGTTCATTCTAGCCAGCACTTTTTGGACATTTTTCCCAATCCGCTCATCCGCCGCCGTATCGGCAATAAACATAGCCTGCTCAGGAGAAGCAACCCACAAACGCGAGAGGGCAAAATCGGGCAAATGGTAGCGTGTTCCCGCCGGGAAAACACTGTCGCCGTCACGCTGCCAGGTAGCGACGATCTCGGCCCATTCTGGGCGACCTTGAGCGTCCAAATCGACATACATCAAATCAACCCGCGCAACCCCCGTGTCGGCGACCGGCCGCACCACAGCCTGCAACAATTCATTCTCATCTCGCGCAACACCCAAAGCACGGCTTACGTCGTAAAGCATCTGTATTTGACTCAACATATCTCTGGTTTCTTGCGACAACCGCGCGCCCTCTAGCGCCTGCGCCACCTGATCGGCCAACTGCTCCACCAGCGCCAGCTCTTCGGCAGACAACGGATACTCGGGATCGTCATAAAGACCCAGCGCGCCCACCACCTCACCGCCAGGCACCGACAACGGCGCGACGACAACAGGCTGTTCCTGCGTCGTGACCACCAAACTACCCGTCGAAGCCGCTTCACCGATCTCGGGCAGCCATAGATCGTCCTTGCGTTTGGCCTCGACACCATCATAAAAATACCCGCCGGGCAACGCAGCCAGGTCACGAAAAGCCCCCCATCCTTCCGCGCTGATCGTGCGATACAGGCTGTTCAATTCTTGCAAACGTTCCTGTATTTCAGCCTGCGTGCGCCGGCTCTCGGTAATATCGGTCACAATATTGACGATATAGCGCGGCTGATCCGCCTGATCTTGGAGCAAGAAAAGGTTGTGCAAAGTTGGCGTCACCCGCCCGGTTCGCGCTCGCAGCATCACCTCGCCCTGCCACCGCCCTTCCGCCATCACCGCGGGCAAAATTTCACTTTGCAACCGCTGCTGCTCGTGCCTGGGATAATACTTGACGAACGGGTTTCCAACAAATGAATTGATGTTTGGCTCACCCAGCATCTCCAACAACGCCGGGTTGCCGTAAAAAGCCTGACCATCCAACGTGCCCATACCGATGCCCTGCCCGGCGTTCTCCACCAACAAACGGAACGTCTGCGCCTCTTCGAGCAAACGTCCGGCTTCCATCGCCACCGCAATCGGGCCGGAAATCGACTCTAGCAGCAAACGGTCGTCGTCAGTCAGCGCGCCGGCGCGGTCACTCTGCACATCCAACACACCCAACACCTCGCCGCGCAGCACGATAGGCACCGCCAACTCGCCTTGCGTATCCGGCAGATCGGGGTTCGGCCGCCAGTCGGGATGCTCACGCACATTAGACACCAACACCGACTCACCCGTCGCCGCCGCCGCGCCCACCACCCCGCTGCCCATCGCCAAGCCGTGCCCGGCAGCGACCATCCTGGCCCCGGCCTCGCCATAGCCGGTCGCCACCACCATCCGCTCTTGCGCTACATCATAACGGAATATCTGGGCGTGATAATAACCCAGCTGCTCTTTGGCCAGCGTCACCACGCGGCGGAACAACTCGTCGAGCTGCGGCACACCGGCCAATTCCTGCGACACCTGCGCGCTCACCCGCGCCTGTTGCGCACGGCGTTCGATCAACTGCTCACGTTCCTCGGTAAAGCGTATCCGCTCGGTAATATCGCGCGAGAACCCCAACACGCCAACAATCTCTCCCTGCGCGTTACGCAGCGGCGATTTGACCGTCTCGAGAATCACCGTTTCATCTTTGCTCATCTGCACCGGAACATAAGGATTACGCAGCGTCTCGCCGGCCAACACCTTGAGGTCATCATTGCGATAACCGCTGATCCCCTTTTCGGGATTGCCTTCGATCTGCTCAACGGGAAATCCCATCTCGTAATCGTCTTTACCCACAAAATCGTCCGGCGTCAACCCCATATACTTGGCAATGATCCCATTGTTCACCAAAATGTACCGCAAGTCGCGGTCCTTGGCAAAGATCCAATCGTTCGTAGAATCAATCACCATCCGCAGCAAAATCTGCGACTCTTGAACCTGTGCCAAAAGCCGCTTTTGCTCCTCCTCCACTCGCTTGAATTCGGTCACATCGGTCGAAATACCCGCAATGGCATAGATTTGGCCGGATGAATCAACGAGCGGAAACTTGTTGGACAAATATGTATGCAATCCATCCTCATGCGGCGCGACTTCTTCCATTGCCACAGGCACACCCGCGTCGAGTACCTGCAAATCGGTCTTTCGGAAAACGGCCGCCAATTCTGGCGGGAAAACATCGTAATCAGTCTTGCCAATGATGCCCTCTTTGGTGACATGAAACAATATCTCGTACTGACGATTGACCAATATATATCGCCCCTCGGCATCCTTGACATAAGCCACCGCGTTGGCATTATCAATAAAACCTTGTAACAACTGTTCGCTCTCCCGCACCGCCTCTTCCGCCTGCTTGCGCTCGCTAATGTCACGCACGATGCCCAACACACCGGTCACATCACCTTCATCGTCAAAGAGCGGCACCCGCGTTGTATCCATCCAGGCTTGCGTGCCATCCTCACGCCGCCGAGACTGAACGACGTGAAACTGGGGGGTTGCCGTCTCGATCACCTGGCGATCGGTAGCACGAAAAACATCTGCCGCCGACCTGTCCCAACCCAAATCGTAATCGGTCTTGCCAACCACACTCTCCGGCGCGTCCAAACCAGACGCCTGGGCAAAGCGCGTGTTGCAGCCCAAATAGACCAGATCGCGATCCTTCCAAAACATCATATCAGGAATCGTATCGATCACCAGGCGCAGCATCCGCTGAGACGCCTGCCACGCCTGCTCGGTCTGTTTCTGCTCACTCACATCGCGTTGAATGGCGATAAATTGCTCGATATGGCCGGCATCATCCAAAACGGGCGAAATGCTCAATTGAGCATGATACAACGTCCCATCTTTGCGGCGATTGACCACCTCACCTTCCCACGTCTGACCGGCCGTGATCGTCCGCCACATTCTGGCATAGTCGGCCTCATCCTGCACGCCGCTTTTGAGAAGGCGCGGATTTTCACCCACCGCCTCTTGCACCGAATAACCCGTCACCTGCTCAAACGCCGGGTTGACAAACAACACATCGCCGTTCACAGCAGTGATCATGATCGCGTCGCGCGTTGCATCCACTGCGCGGGCCAGACGCTGCAATTCGATCTCAAACTCTTTGCGTGCAGTAATATCTTCGTACATTGCCAAAATGGCCACCACTTGATCGTCCGCGTTCTTGAGCGGAATCTTGCTGGTACGCAGCCAGCGCCGCTTACCATCGGGCATAAGCAGCTGCTCCTCGTAATCCAGTTTGGGCTGCCCCGATTCGAGCACCTGGCGGTCATCGGCGCGAAAACGTTCTGCTTGGGCCTTGGGCGAGAGATCATAATCGGTCTTGCCGACAACTTCCTCCGGCGTCAGCCCTTTGCCCTGCGCAAAGACCCGGTTGCACCCCAAATAATTCAGCTCCTTGTCCTTCCAGAACACCGACTGTGGGATATGGTCCATAATCAAGCGCAGCATTTGCCGCGACCCTTGCAAACCGGACAGCATTGACACATTATCGAGCAAACTGCTTTCCGACCGGACGACGCTGCGCGGCGCCTCGGTAACAACCATCTTGGCCCGCGACACCAGACGCCACACAAACTTGGTCGTTTCGAGATCGTCGATCAGCGGAATCAATACCTCTTCCAGGGCAAACAAAGCATGTGCAAAAGACTCGACATCCAGATCATGATCGAGACGCCCCTGCACGCGCGCTTGGGCAAACTCGACAAACAGCCGCTCATCGCCTTGTTCCAGACTATCGACCACCGCCCGGAACGCCGCGCGCGCAAGCTCTAACCGCTCTGCCTCGGCAAGCGCCGTATAGTCCGAAATACTCGACAGACGCTGCGCATAACCGCGTGCCAACTCGTCAAGTTGCTTCTTGATGGCTGATGCGAGTTTGTGCATCTACTCGCCTCCTTCCTGTGTCGCCGGGGCCTGGGCCAACTGTTCGGCGCTGCCCAATCGCACAAACGCGCGCCGTCCCAACACGGTACCCAATTCTCGCACCGCCGCACGTACAATGACATCTGGGTCGGTTGAACCACGCAAACGCATCGTGATTTCCCGCAAAATTTGCTCTCGACGAGCACGCGCTTGCGCGCTTGCAAGCAAACGCGCATTCTGGATCGCAATAGACGCCTGACTGGCAATCGAGAGCAGCAAAGCCTGATCGTGTTCATCGTAGCGGCGCGGCATATCGCTTTGCACGGCAATCACACCGATCGCCTCTTCTTCGATCACCATCGGCACCCCCAGCCACGACGTTGTCTCCTGGCCGATCGAGGCAACACCCGCCGCCTCTAACCATCGAGCGAGATTCTCCCTGACCAACAACGGCTCGCGGCTTTGAAGCACATACTCGGTCATTCCCTGACCAAAATCGCGCGGCCGCCACGCGACACGCTTGCCCTTTTCGCGGGCCAGTGGAAATCTAATCTGCCCGGTCGACGAGTCGTACATAGCAACGTAGAAATTGGTCGTATCGAGCAAGCGGGAAGCATATTGGTGAATATTCTCAATCACCGCATCCGCATCCAACCTGGTGGTCAAAGCGCGTCCCATTTCGGCGAGCACGGCCTGCTCGTTAGCATGTGTTCGGGCTTGCTCAAAAAGCCGGGCATTCTGAATTGCTGCCGCCACCTGACTGGCAATAGTGGTCAGCAGTTCCAAATCATGTTGATCGTACATCCGAGACGCATCATAACTTTGCACCGCCATGACGCCCTGCACCTGATCGCCCAGACGCAATGGCACGCCCAAGTAGCACTGCGCGTTTTCGCCTATCACCGAAATGTCGCGCTCGGCCAGCCACTCGTGGACATCCTGACTGATCAACACGCTCTCCCCGCTGCGAATGATATAACCGGTAATGCCATCATCGGCAGAAATGACTGTAATGTTTTTATCAACCACCGACTCGGTCACATCCAGCGGAAAAGTCACCTGGTTGCTGACCGCGTCGTACAAACCGATGTAAAAGTTGTCTGCCTGGACCAACCGGGCAACACTGCGATACACCGCGTCGAGCACCTGATCGATATCGAGCCGGGCAGAAAGCAGCCGCCCCATCTCGTACAACACCCGCGATTCTTCCGCGCGAGACCGCGCCTGCTCGAGCAACCGGGCATTCTGAATGGCAATCGCCGTCGAGGCCGCAATCGTCGTCAACAATTCCCGTTCGTGTTCCCCATACAACCGGGGCGTCGTATGACTCTGTACGCCAATCACGCCCAGCACACGGTCGCCGAGCATCATCGGCACACCCAACCACGACGCCGCCTCTTGACCAACCCGGTCGATCCCCAACTCTTTTTGTCGCTCCCGGACATTGTCTGGCAAAAGCACGCTGGTGCGATTGCGCACAATGTACCCGCCAATCCCCTCTTGGACCGAAACAGACGTAATCGCTTTATCGATCTCGGAATCGCTGACCTCAAAACGAATATCGATCATTTCGCGTTCGGGATCGTAAAGGCCAATATGAAAATTCTCGGCGTACATCAACCTGGAAACCTGCCGATAGGCCTCTTGCAGCACATCGTCCAAATCCAAACGCGCCGTCAACGCCTGACCCAACTCGTTGAGCACCACCAGTTCTTCAGAACGCACCTGCATTTGCTCCAACAGCCGTCGAATCTCAATGTACCCGCTGACCCGGCGGGACACGTTGCCCAACAAGGCGCTTTCCTCGTCCATAAAATCATAGTCTTGAGTATAGGCCACATAAACCTGACCGACCAACTCGCCCCCCACCCGCAGCCCTTGAACCATTTGCCGGGGCAAATCGACCGCTTGGGACGCGCCATAAACCTGCTCACCAAGCCGGACGGCCGCCACACACACATCTGGATGCAACATTGCCGCAGGAATGCGTTCTGCCACCCACTGCAAAAATTCGCCCAACGGCGGCGACTCGTCAATCCGGCGTCCAATGTCGCTCAAAAAATCCAACTCTTTGACGCGCTTGGACATCAAATAACTAACCCGCTGCTGCTCGTCCAGCAAACGCTGGTTTTCGAGCGCCTGCGCAACCTGATCGACCACCGAGCGCACGATCTCTAACTCGGTCTCGCTCCAACCCTGGCCGTTCCGGCTAAACCCCAATACACCCAGCACCTCGTCATAAAATGTGATCGGAACGGCCAACTCGGAACCATCTCGATCATCTTGCACCGTCACCGTATCCACCTGATGGATGGCATCCGCCATCGCCGGCAGCCACGCGCTCTTGGGCGCAACCTCCTGGCCTTCATCGAGCACATATCCAAGGTGCATTTGAGACTCGACCGTATAGGTCTCCCAACTCTCGCGCACATAGCGACGTTGCACGGCCAATACTTGCTGCAAAGCGGCGTCCAATTCCTGGCGCGCCCGCTCGGCATCTGCCCTGGCCCGCATCTGCTCAACGCTCCGCTCGCGCAAATCAACGACCATCGCCTGCAAACCGGCCGCCAATTCCGAGAGCGCCGCCAGCCCCTCCCGCGCCTCGACCTCAACATCCAGATTGCCTGCCGCCACGGTACGAACCACATCGAGCAAAGCATACCCTTGCTCTTCGGCCTGCTCATAAGCCTCATCTACCGCCTGCACAAACGCCTGCCATTCTGGAGGCGCAGATGCGATCTCACCGACATAACGCCCCAGTTGACGCTCCAATAACCTGTGCATTCCCTATTCCTCCGTCAGCGCCGTCATCGTTTGACCGTGCAACCCGCGCTGTGAGTCCAGAGACGCTGCCGTTTCAGTCTCGACGGCCAGCTGCTCTCGCGTGCCCAGACGCGCCACCGATCTGGAAGCGCCCAGCAGTTGCCCCAACTCTTGCAAAGCGATGCGTATGATCTCGTCGCGATCGGTGGCGCGATAAATGCGCCCGGCAATCGTGCGCACCAGGCGCTCTCGCTCTGCCCGAACCTGCGCCTGTTCGAACATTTGCGCCGTTTGAATGGCAACCGCCAATTGATCGGCCATAATCTGCAAGACGGTCATATCTTGCTCGTCAAAAGCCGCTTCCCGCTCACTTTGAATGGTCACTGCGCCGATCACCCGTCCACGCGACAGCAAAGGCAGCGCCATCTCGGAGCGCGTCTTGGGCAGCAGGGGATCGTCAAACCGTCGCGCCTCTTGGCCAACATCCAACGCGATCTGCGCCTGCCCCAGGGCCACGCACTGCCCCACCATCGAACTGCCGCCGATCTCTAATTTATGACCGTGTTCCACCATCACCTGCCCCGGATCTCCCGTCCCCGATCGCAGCACTGCCCAACGTCCCGGCTCATTTGTCCACTCACCCAGGCGATCGATCAGGAACAAACCAACGTAATAATAGTCAAAGCGGTCTCGAATCAGCTCCACCGAACGGCGAATCAGCTCCTCCGAGTCCAAAATACTGCCCGCCACGCGCGAAACCTCGGCCGCCGCCTGGAGCTGCCGGGTGCGCTGCTCCAGATCGGCCAACAACTGCTCTCGTTCGGTCACATCGCGGCTCCAAGTCAACACACCCCACACATTCCCATCCGCGTCCCAAAGCGGCGCCTTGATCGTGTGAAAAATATGTACCTCGCCATCAATAGTCGCCGGGTCGTAGGGATTGACCAGCGCCTCGCCGCTTTCCATCACCTGACGGTCATCGCTCCCAAACCCGCGAGTCCCCTTTTCCGGCGCGCCTTGGACCAATTCTTTGGCAAAGCCCAACTCGATATCATCCTTGCCGATCACATCTTTTGGCGCAGTATGAAGCGCATCCGCATACCCCTGGTTGATCAAACGATAACAATGTTCCCGGTCCTTGATAAAAATCCAATCCGGCGTGGCGTCAATCACCGAGCGCAGCAACCGTTCCGAGCGCTGCAAAGCATCCGTCATCTGGCGCTGCATCGTAATATCTCGCGCCGTAGCCACAAAGCCGATCGAACGCCCGCGCTCATCCCGTAAAAGAGCAACCGTCATCAGCGTGAGAAATACCGTGCCCTCCTTGCGCACATGCCCCACTTCACCCCGGCACACACCATCTGCGAGCACACGCTCGTTAAACGGCGTCACCTCCTGGCGCATTTGCTCCGGGGTGTGAAAGACACTCAACGGCACGCCGGCCAACTCGTCGACGCCATAACCATGCATTTTGGCCCACGAATCGTTGACAAAACGCACCGTCCCGTCCACATCAGCAACGGCCACACCATCCGCCAACTGCTCGATTGCCATCTGCGAGACCCGCAACTGCGCTTCATACCGAGTATGTTCAATATACCAGCTCACCCGTTCGGCAACGGTGCGAATATACGTCGATTCTTGGGCCACAAAAGGGCGCTGCTCAATATAAGCAATATGAACACGCCCCACCTCGCGTCCAGAAACGACAAGCCCATACGCAATCCGGCATACGGCGTCCACCGCTTCCTCCTGCCCGTACAAATGCCCCTCGAACTCGATCGCCGCCACCGCCACTTGTGGAAACTGCACCGAAACAGTCACCAAATCGGCCACGCGAGTCAAAAAATCGTCGATCGGCAAATTCAACTCGACCAACCGGCCAATCGACTGGATGCAACTCAGCTGCTTGTTTTGCAACTGCAACATCTGCTGGGCCACATGCTCCTCTGTCACATCCCACTGCACGCCATAAAAACCGCCAATCCCGGTCCCCCGGAGAATCAATTTGGTGATCGTGCGCACATATTGCTCCTGCCCGTCGGCGTTCCGCCTCTGGCTCACATAGTCCAACGCCCCCTCGCCGATGGAAAATATCTTGGTTATGGCCCGCATAAACACCTTGCCGTTAGAAAACATTTTCGAGAACATAAACTCGTCACGCAACAACGCCTCGCGGTCCGCATAACCGTGCTCTTGGGCAAAAACATCATTGGCGTCCGTGGCTTTCAAGTGAAGACTGATCTCTTGCACAACCGCGTCACGGTCCTGATCCGGCCAATCGACGAAACGCCCATCGTCAAACTCGAACCGGTAGACACTGCCCCCCATCACCTCAACGAACAAGCCCATCACCGGGTCAGCCCCGCTCTCGTAATGCGACAGATCACCCATCCTGACCTCCTTTGCCCGCTAACGGACGATCCGGCGCAACCGGTTTGAACGTATCCTCTGTGCCCAGACGAATGGCAACATGCGTCGCGCCGACAGCGCGCTGTATCTCTTGGGCCGCAACTTGCAGCAAAGCATCCAAATTGGCCTGAGAACGTACCTTGTCCGTCGTCTGGCGCAAAACAGCCTCATGGCGCGCGCTGCGCTGTGTCTCTTCAAACAAACGGCGCGTTTCCACCGCCTGCGCCACCTGCAAACTGACATCGCGCACCAAATCGATCTCTTCCTGGCTCCACGCCAGATCAGAGCCACGCCGCAGACCAATCGCCCCAATCACCTGGTCGCCAAAAAACAAAGGCACGGCCAACTCGGTGCCGCCCGCCGCACTCTCTTGCCCGGTCACCAGATCGCGGCGACGCAACGCATCGCCCATCAACGGCAGCCAGGCGCGGCTGTTGGGGCCGGCCTGCCCCGGCGCATACAGATAACCACTCACCGAATCGGCGCTGACATAACTTTCCCACGACTCGCGCACATAGCGACGAACAATCTCTTCGGAACGAGCCAACGCATCCTGCGCTGCGGCAAACAAGCGCGCATTCGAGACTGCACCGGCAATCTGGTCGGCCATCGTCTGCATCGTCGCGATCTCGGTCTCGCTAAACGCCGCGATGCGCTCGCTTTGAATAGTCATCGCCCCCAACACCTGGCCGCGAGAAACGAGCGGCAGCGCCATTTCGGAATGTGTGTCCGGCAGCAACGGGTTGTCAAAACGCTGCGCCTCCTGGCCCACATCCAGCGCAACGATCGCCCGTTTCTCGCCGATACAACGCCCGATCATCGAGTTGGAATCGCCAAGGACAAAGCGGTGTCCCTGCGCGATCATCTTTTGCCCGGCCTCCCCGGTGCCCGCGCGCAGCACGATCCAACGATTCGGCTCTCCGCTCCACGCCCCCGTCTCGTCGATCAAAAAAAGACCGGCGTAATACAGATCAAAAGACTCGCGCACCAGATCGACAATCCGGCGCTCCAACTCGTCAGGATCGAGCACCGTAGTGATCGTCTGCGCCACCTGCGCCACCGCCTCCAGATTGCGCGTGCGTCTGGCGACACGCTGTTCCAACGAGGCGCGAATCTCGCGCAATTCGCGGTTCCGGGCCGACAACTCTTGCTCATCATGGCGCGCACGCGCGAACATCCTGGCCGTATTCTGCACGGCAAAATGCAGCAGCAACGCCATCAACCCCAGGATCATCAGCAAGGTGATCAAATCGGTGGCATGGGCCAAAGCAGACAGCGAGACCGGTATCCACCCACTCGTCTCGGCATAGAATATGACGCCGGTGGACAAAGCGCTCAACGCGGTAAAAATAGTAACCGCCCGCGCGCCCAACAGCAGCCCGGCCACGGCGATACACAAAAAATAACCGGCGCCAACGGTAGCGCGCAAACCGCCACCACCGGTACACATTAGTGACGTAACCGCGCCCCACAACATCAATGACAGCAACACACCGGTCAGTTTCACATAACCGCTGCGCATCACAAACCACAACGCCAACGACAGCGCCGCCACAAGACCGCCCACACTCGAAAAAAACAGCATTCTCGCCGGGTTCAACGCAGCGATAAACAGCCCGCCCCCGATCCCGGCTGCAAAAACAGCCACCAAAATGGTATTCAACAAAGCCGCGTTGCGCGTCTTGCCCTCATCGTCCGCAAAACGCGGTGCCGCCAAAAAGCGTCTGATTTGTTCAAGCATTGCCGTTCCCTTTTTAGACAACCCTGGAAAAACGAGCTATTCTACAGTTTTATCCACCCGAGTCTGTTCCGAAATCAGCGTGGTCTCTGTCCCCAGGCGAATGACCGCTTCGGCGACGTCCAATTCTCGACTCAAAGCCCGGGTAGCGGCCTGCAATATCTCTTCGATGCTGTCGGCGCTACGCACCTGATCGATGATCTGCCGGGTCATCTGCTCACGCGCAGCGCGACGCTGCGACGCCCGATACATCTGCGCGCTGTCGAGAATGGGAGCCAATCGATCGAGCATCGCCTCAATCAAAGCCACCTCGTCGTCGCTCCAATCGGCCGCGTCCTCGAGTTTGTGCGCCGTGATCGCGCCGATCGTATTGCCGCGCACCTGAACCGGCAACGCCAACTCGCGCTGTGCCTCATCTTCCAAAGACTCGCTGACAGCGCCCTCGGACTGCGCCTGAGACAAAGGTACCGTACCGCTGCCATCATAACGATACCCCAGATGTGGCCGGGCGCGAATGAGTTCGGCCCACGCCTCGCGGCTGATCTCGCCATACGCGCGTCGTTCTGCAACCAACGCATCCTGCGCCTGACGAACCAGCTGCACGTTTCTCAACGCCACGGCCACCTGATCGGCCAGAGTCTGCATCACCTCGACATCTTGATCACTGAATGCGCCGGCTTGGGTGCTTTGCACATCCAGCGCGCCAATGACCTCGGCGCCAACCCGCAGCGGCGCCACCATCTCGGCCCGCGTCTCGGCCAGATCAGGGTTGACCCAATGCACCTGATCGGCCTCCACATCCGACGCCACGCGCACGACCCCCTGCCCCGTGACATACCCCACCATACCCTGCACCCCAACCCGCAGCCGGTGTCCCCGCGCCAACATCCGCCGCCCCCCCTCGCTAGACGCCGCGCGCAGCACCGCCCACTCGCCGGACTCGTCGATCAGAAATATACCGGCATGATAAAAGCCAAAACGGATACTGACCAACGAAACAACCCGGTCCAGCAACCGCTGCGGGTCCTGAACGCGCGCCACGTCGCGCGCCACCTCTGAAGCCGTACTCAGATATTCTGCACGCCGCTCCAAAATACGAGTACTCTCTTCCAACGCCCCCACCGATTCGCCCAACTGTCTGGTCATCTGGTTAAAAGCGTCCCCCAACAAACCAATCTCGTCGTTCGACTCGACCGTGGCCTGAATGTCCAAATTCCCATCAGCGACAACGCGCGCCACCTCGGTCAGGTGAACGACCGGATTCGAGATCGAAAAAGCAATCCGCGACGCCACAAAAACAACAATGAGCATCGTCAACCCGGCCACCGCCGCCGACACATTTCTCAACACAATCACCGCCGCAAAAGCCTCCGCTTCATCTTGTTCGACGAGCAAGGCCCAGGTTTCACCAAACACATCTATCGGCGTCCAGGCCGACAAGACGCGCTGATCGCGATAGTCCAAAATCAAATCCGTGCCCGTCTCGCCGGCCAACGCCTTGCGCGTCGCCTTCGTATCGACTCCATTTTCCTCCACCGTGCCCATAAACGAAGCCGCCACCGAGCGGTGTTCGGGATCAAGCCTCGAATTGGAACGCATCCGATTATCGGGGCCAACAAGATACGTTTCGCCCGTTTGCCCCAAACCGGTACGTTCCTGAATAATTGCATTGATCTCGTCGCTCACCAACTCGACAACGACCACCACCTCGACCCGATCACGAAAGACAAGCGGCGCCGCCAAAAAAGCAACCGGCGCGCCGCCAAGCGGCTCATACGGCTCGAAATCGGCAAAACCAGACCTTCGAGTCTCGATCACCTGCCGGAACAACCTGGCGATATTTGAACCCCGGTACGGCCCATCGACCAGATTGGTCTGATAATCCGCTTCGTGCGCCGTGGTGTAATAAACATAACCGTTGCGATTGATCAAATACAAGTTCCCGTAACCATACTCGGTGGTGTATTGCGTATAAAAATCTTGCGCCTCACCTGCCAACGCCGGCACCGTCGCCTCTTCCAAATTCATCGTGGTAACAATGATCCAATTCAGTCCCGGAATATCAAGCGGCCCATAATCGACAATCTCGACCACCCCGTCGTTGCTCATCTCGATATCCGTGCCTGTTACCCCCGAAAACGCACGCTCGAGATAAGCACCGGCCTGCGGGTCGCCGATCTTGCCCTCCTTGATCACCAGATCGCTGCGCAAACTGGGCAACCCGCTGCCTTTACCCACCAGACAAGTCTCGCCCGTTTCACCCAAACCCGCTCGAAGCTGTACCACCTGGTTGATCGACGCAAAAGGAACCTGGTACACCAACGTGCTCAACAATTCACCCGACCCATCAAAAATGGGCATTCCCACAAACATCGCCATCGGCGCATCGACATCGGTAGGGTCGGTGTCACTGAACGCTGCAATATCCACAAAAGACGCCTGCTGCGCCGCCGACGACTTGATCTGCCAAAACAGGGCCGCCAGATTGCTGTTGCGGTACGGGCCGGAATCCAGGTCGGTGCCCAACACGGCTCCGCGACGCATCGCATAGACCACCAGACCGGTAGGATCGATCAAAAAGACCTGCTCGTACCCATGAATACGGCCATAATTTGAGAAAAAGTCGTCCAGCGACTGATAGCTTGACAAAAAAGCGCCTTCGTCGCCGCTGTACGTCTGGCTGAAATCCAACTCGCGAACGCGCAGCGCCCCCAATTCCTGAAACAAGTCCGTCAGGTCTTGAACGTTGTTGATCATGTTCGAATCAGAAGACACGGACAAAATATCATTTGTCCAGTCCTGAAACATTCTGAGCAAAGCCGCCGTCTTTTCCTCTCGCCCCCTGGCCAACTTGGCAAACGCATCCTGCCGCAACACCTGCGCCACATCGGCAACACGAACCGTATCAACCCCTTTTCCAACCAAATAGCGCCCAATCTCGGTCGCTTTGATGCCGCGCACCGCCTCTAATTTCTCATAAGCAGCGTCACGCAGCGACGACTGCGCCTGCAAATAAGCCAGCACGCCGACCAACGCCAGCGGAATCACGGCAAGCAGCAAAAACCAGAACAACAACCTGGCCCGCATCGAGCGGAGAAAAGGCAATTGGGCCGTGGCCCGTTCGACACCGATCTCGTTACGCATCTGCATCTTGCACCTCACCTGCCGCCATCTCTAGCCGAATAGCGACGTCGCGCAGCCCCATTCGCTGCCCAATCTCGCGCACCGCCGTCTGCAAAACAATGTCCAAATCCGGCGTCGCGCCCACACTCGCCGCCACCTCGCCGATGATCTGCTCACGAACCGCGCGACGCTGGGTTTCATCGATCAAACGCTGGTTTTCGGCAGCCTGGACCAGCTGTTCAGCCAGCGATTCGAGCAAAGCCACCTGCTCCTCGCTCCAAACCGGACGACCCTCCGGCGCCCCAAAACCAAGCGCGCCCAACACCCGCCCACCCTGAACCAGCGGCACGAGTATCGTGCCATCCTCTCGGTACAACACCCGGCCTGTCTCTTGCTGCCCCGATACAACCTCTTGCATCTCTGGCAACAGCTCATATCCCAACGGCGCCACCTGCGCTGCCACACGCTCGTATCCGCTGATCGATCGCCCACGCAAATATTTGCTCCAGGCCTGCCCCTGATAGCGACGCTGCGCCTCTTGGGCGCGATCCAAAGCCTCCTGCGCATCGGCAAAAAAGCGCGCATTCTGCACCGCCACAGCCACCTGATCGGCCATATTTTGCAAAACCACAATCGTCGTATCATCAAACGCCGCTTCCTGGACACTCTGCACGCTCATCGCGCCGATCACGCGCTGACCATGACGCAGCGGCAAAGCCAACTCGGAGCGCGTATCGGGCAGCAGCGGATTGTCGAAACGAACCGCGCGATCACCCTCGCTCTGCCGGATGCTATACACACCCGTCGCCACACACTGCCCAATCATCGACTCGCCGCCGACGGACAACCGCCACCCCTGGGCCAACATCGTCTGCCCGGCCCGGCCACTTCCGGCGCGGAGGACGGCATATTCTTGGGAACCATCGACGAGAAACAGACCCACATAATACAACCCAAACCGTTCGCGCACCAACTCGACCACGCGAGGCAGCAACCTGGTCATATCCAACTCGGACGTTGTCGCGCGCGTCACTTCGGCCACAGTTTCCAGACCGCGCGTGCGCTCGGCCACACGCTGCTCCAAAGAACCAATCAACTCGCGCAACTGAATAGTCATATTGTTGAACGCCCGCGCCAGGTCGCCGATCTCGTCTTCGCGCTCCACTCTGGCCTCGAGGTTGTATTCTCCGGCCGCAATTCGCGTTGCCGTGTCAGACAAATTGACCAATGGGGCAGAAATGCTGCCCGCAAAGAGCACAGACACCACAACTGCAAACAATGCTGAAACCAGCGCCAACCCTATATTGATCGCCACCATCTGCCGCGACGCTTGCGCGACCTCGCGTTGACCTATTTCGGCCAGCAGCGCCACCTCGAGTTTGGGCAGCCAGCGATAAACGCCGAGAACCGGAACCCCACGATAGTCCTTGTATAAATCAGCGCCGCTTGCCCGACTTTTGATAACGTTGTCAATACTCGGACTATGTACATAGGTATATTCTTGCCCAAACCGAGAGCCGGTCAACAGCACGTGATTCTCGCCGACCAAATAGGTCTCGCCGCTTTTCCCCAGACCGGCTCGCACCGACATAATATCATTCAACTGCTCCAGGTTGGCGCGGCCAACCAGGACACCAACCAGGTCGCCATATCTGTCGAGAATCGGACGCGCAACCATCACCGAGGGTTGGGCCAAAGAAGGAAAAGAAATCGGCGGGTGAACATAAGACTCCTCCTGCCCACGCAGAAACCAGGTCTCCCGGCTATAGGTCTTGCCTTCCTGGGTCAAATCGGTCGACAAAACCACCTCTCCTTGCAAATTGAGCATAGAAATTTCTTCAAACCGCCGCGCGCGATCAACCATCCCTTGCAAACGCACGCGCAATGTCCGCTGCGCGTCTTTGGGATTCGCCAGTTCGAGCCACAGCAGCACAGTACGAGCACGAGTCACCTCGTATTCTTCGTTCAACATCGCATCCAGGTCCAACTGCAAATTGTGTACCCAGGTATCGATCTCGGACTCTTTGAGTGCAGCCACCGACTCGAGCTGCCGGAACGCCTGCTGTCGCGTACCGTTCAGCCCAACAAGAATCGCTCCCGCCCCCACCGCAGCCGCAACCAACAAAACCACCGCCACAAAAGTGGCCACCAGACGAACGCGAATGGTGGTGATCCGTTGGTAAAAAAGCGCGATCTGCCACAAAATGATCAATATAGTCAGGCCGGCACCACCGTAAACAAACAATTTGTAAAACGCACCCTCGGTAACATCAAAACGAGGCCATAGAACCAGCCGATCGAACAACAAAGACAATCCGGCAGCCAGCACACCGCCGCCTGCAGCCCACACGATCCGTTGGCGCGGCCACACCAAAGCAGCCACCAGAACCGACAATACCAAAGCGGCAGGCGCGATCACCAGCGCAGCATTGCTCTGAAACAAGACAGACAAAGGCAGCAAAGTCAAGACAACGCCAATCACCAGATTGGACACATCGTCCACACGTCCCTTGCGCGCCATCCTATTTGCTATAAAAAATGTCACACACACACACAAAACCAACGCCGCCACGACCAACGTCTGCCAGGCTGCGGTTTGCAAAAAAACAATGACGTACCACCCGCTCACCAGCCCGGCAATACTGGCAACAGGCCAGGTCAAACGCTGTAAACTTGACACGCGGCGTTCCTGGTCAGATACCTGCTCAACTGGCCGCTCTGGCGGCGCAGCTTTTCGATCTTTGGTCATTGATCCAGCTCCCTGGTTTCTCCGTTAGCCCTGCAACTTTAATCCTCTTGCAGCCTGGTGGAGAAAACATGTAGCCGCGATTTTCATATCGCGCTCTAGTTTGTAACTATCCACTCTACAGCTTTATCTTTGCAAAATAAATACCAACTCGCCGGCGGGGATTTGTCAATCCCCTTTTCCTCAAGCATCTCGTGTCCTTTTTTCCACAGCCTGTTCCGCCGGCGTCACCCACTGCACAAAAGCGCGCGACGACCCCAAAGCAGCCGCCATCTCTTCCAACGCCGTCTGCATCAACTCGTCCCAGTTCAGCGAAGCGCGCATCCGGTCCGAGATTTCTCGTGTAAGCTGCTCACGCGCGGCGCGGCGCTGCGTAGCCTCGTACAAACGCGCACTCTCGAGCGCCGTGCTGAGCTGATCGGACAACGCTTGCAGCAACTCGATCTCATCTGCCGACCACATCGTACCGTCCGGCTTGCGCCCATCGAGCACACCGACCACTTGCTCGCGCACCCGAATTGGAACCGCCAAAATATTTGCCGCATCACCATCGCCGCCGGCCACCTGTCCGGTCTGTGCCGCCCTGACCATCTGCGGCTCCCATACCTCGAACGGAGCAACACCACTTCCGTCACTGGCAAAAGCCAAATCAGGACGCACCTTGAGCAGTTCTTGCCACGCCTCACGGCTCAACTCGCCATAAGCAAACCGCGTCGATGCCAGAGCCGTTCGAGCCTCGGTGAGCAGACGAACATTATCCACTGCAACTGCAACCTGGTCCGCCAATGCCTGCAACACAGCCACATCCTTCTGGGTAAACGCTCCTGGTTCGATGCTCTGTACATCCAATGCGCCGATGACCTCCCCCCGCACTTGCAGCGGCAACGCCATCTCTGAGCGCGTCTCGGACAAATCAGGATCATCGGCAAAAGTCGAATCTGCCCTCACATCGAGCGCCACACGGGGCTTGCCCTGTTCGATAACATAGCCCACCAGATTACTTTCACCCACTCGCAACCGATGTCCACGCGCCAGCATACGTTGCCCCCCCTCCGAAGAAGCGGCACGCAACATCGCATACCCGGCACCCTTGTCGATCAAAAAAACACCGGTGTGATAAAAACCAAAACGGTCCGCGACAAAACGCACAATATTGTTCAGCAACTGATCCACATCCTGGCTCATCGCCGCGTCACGCGCAATTCGAGTCGAGACCTCCAACTGGGCGCTTTGGCGCGCCAAATCCCTGGTTCGCTCCCCAATGAGCTGTTCCAGACTACCTCGTTGATCGGCCAACTCTTGAGCCATCTTTTGACTCCGAATCAACGCCGTCGACATACGAGGAACAAGATAATTCAACGGCACCACGATCAGCAAACTCAACATCAAATTCGCCGCCGTCGCAGCAAACCACCCCACCACATTGCCGGCGTCGGAATTGCCCGGCACGACCAAAACCTCCGTGGCGAACAAAACACCAAACAGAACCATCGTCCCCACACTCAACAACACGGTCCACACACTCTCCCGCCGTCCCAAAAAGAGACTGGCTATCACCGGGACCGTGAGCATAAAAACCCGTCCCGCGCCACTTCGCCCCACCTGGATCAAAGTCACCACGCCCATCATCCAAAGCAAACCAATCAACCCCCACACTTGAAGCGTGTACGGCGCTTTGGGCCAAAGCCAAAACACAAGCAGCGCTGCATAGGTACCCCAATAGATAAACAGCACCCACGGGTTTTCCCGTTCCAGGGCATCAAACGACCCCGCGACCACCGCCAAAAACCCGACGACGGCCGCGACTCGCAACATACCAGACACCAACTGCGCTTGCCAGGTACGAAGATTTTCATCCGCAATCTCGGCGCCTAATCCTGGCCTCATCAGACCATCATCCACTTGAACTTGTTTTCGCTCTCGTTCCACTTTGCTCATACCTCGCCACCCATCCCTGGCTCTACGCCCGGTCACACATCGAGCATACTGACAACCTCACCATACCGCGACAAAAATCCGCTTGATCCTAACCCCCATGCTCGCTTTCCTGCCCGCCGCCAGCCTCGACCTGTTCTGGCATACCCAGGCGCACCACCAGACGCTCCAGTCCCAACGCTTTCTGCATCTCGACCGCCGCTGCTTGCAACACACTCTCCAATTCCAGGCTCTCGCGGATGCGCCCCGATACCTGTTCGATCATCTGCTCGCGGGCCGCCAGACGCCGGGTTTCCTCAAGCAAACGCAATCCTTCGATTGTTTGCGACAACTGTTCCGCCACGCTTTGAACCAGAGTCACATCATCCTGATTCCATTCGCCGCCGGCGCGCTGCATCCCCAGCGCGCCAATGACCTCCTGGTGAACGACCAGCGGCAAAGCCATTGACTGTACATCAAACACCGGCACTTTGTCTTGCACTGCCTGTCCCATCTCTGGCAGCCAATCGGCATCCCCATCATGATACTGAAAGCGCGACGCCATCTGACCCGCCCGCGTAAAATCTACCCAAGACTGTTGCACATATCGACGCTGCACCTCCTGCATCTCGCGCAGCGTCTCTACCCAGGCCCCTACCGTGGCATTGATCCGATCGCCCAAAATATGCAGTTCCCGATCGCCTCGAACATCCTCATCCGGCTCACCGGTCTCCAACCGCACCCCGTACTCGCCTGAAGCAACGCGCTCCAAAAAAGCGGCGTATTGGGACACCGTTTGCCGCAAATGCTCGGCCGCGTGTACTTCGCGCTCGCTGATCACTTGCTCGGCCAGCACCGCCTGCTCGGCGCGGCGACGTGCCTCGACCAATTCTTTTTGTCGCTGCCAGGCGGCATCCAGAGCCTGTTGCGTCTGTCTCACCAGCATCAATGTGATCGCCGCCCCATACCCCATCACGATCACCCCAAGCCCGCCGGCAGTCCACCACAAAATATCCGACGTCACCTGAATCGGATGTATAATGCCCCCAATCTCCAGGAACGCCATCAGCAAATAAAACGTCACCGTAATCATCACCGTCCACAACATCACCGAACGACCCAGCAAAGCAGCGGTGACCACAATGACCACCAGCGCCGGCGTGGCCGGCCCGCGCACGCCGGCGATAATATAGATACCAGCAAACGTGCCGCCGATGAACACCGCCAAATAAAGCGCCGTGGCCCACCGATGCCATCCGCGCCGCAGCAACCACAGACTTGTTCCTCCCCCAACGGTGACGCTGACCGCGATCCAAACGGCATATCTGGCCACATCCAGAGCACTCGACAGCCAGATCGCACCAAAAAGAAGAGCCACGGTGGCAGCGCTGATCGTCGTAAACAACACCAACGTATGCAACATTTGCGCCTGCCGTTCGGCTTGTTCCCGCGCCTCCCTCACATCCGACTCGGTCCGTTCACTCATCGCCGCTTCCTTCCCCTGATGACCCACCCAACACGCTTTGCTCTATACCCACACGCGCCACCACCTGAGCGTCAAACACGCCCTTCAAACTCTGCACCGCCCGCTCGATCGCATCATCCACGCTGGTCGCCGCGCGAACATGGTCGGCAATCTCGCGCCGCAGCCGCTCCCGTGCCTCTCGGCGCTGGGTATCCTCGTAAAGACGCGCGCTTTCCAGCGCCACATCCAGGTTATCGATCAACGTTTCGACCAATTCCCTTTCCTCCACCGTCCAACCGCCGTCCTCGTCAGACTTGTGAGCTATCACCGTGCCAATCACGTTTCCGCGCACACGAACCGGCAAGACCAGCTCAGGCAGCCCGCTCCCAACGCGCTTGTCATCGAGTCCCCTCACACCACGCTCATCGGCGCGATAACCAATACCCGACCGGGTGCTGCCAAGTTTCTCCAACCACGCCTCGCGGCTGATCTCGCCATAGGCGCGGCGCTCGGCTTCCAACGCCGCCTGACTGCGAGCGAACAGTTTGGCATTGTCCAACGCGACCGCCACCTGGTCGGCCATGACCTGCAATACGCGAACCGTATCCTGATCAAAAGCCGCCGCCTCGCTGCTTTGCACCGTCAGCGCACCCAACACCCGCCCGCGTGAGCGCAGCGGCAGCGCACCCTCTGAGCGCGTTTCGGGCAACAGCGGGTTATTGAAACGCACCGCGTCCGTGCCCACATCCAGGGCAATACGCGCCTGCTGATGAGCGATACACCAACCAATCATTCCCTCTCCGACCTTGAGCCGGTGTCCACGGGCCAGCATCTCACGCCCGGCCTCGCCGGTGCCCACCCGCAGCACCGCCCATTCCTCCGCTTCGTCGAGCAAAAACAAACCAACATAATACAAATTAAAACGCGATTGAATGAGCTGCACCACCTGCCGCTCCAGTTCCTCCGCCTCGAGAATCGACGTTGCCGCCTGCCCCACCGCAGCAGAAGCCTCCAAATAAGCAGCGCGCTGCTCCAAATCCTGAGCGCGCTGCGCCAACTCGGCCATCGAATCGCGCAAGCGGTCCGTCATCTGATTGAAAGCGCCGACCAACTTTTCGATCTCGTCGCCGGTTTCGAGTTCCAGACGATACGACAAATCCCCACGGCCAACCCGGTCCGCTCCCTGCTGCACCTCAGACATTGGGCGCACCACCAACCTGAAAAAGTAAAACCACGTCCACAACGACAACGCCAAAGCCACCACCGCGCCCAAAAGCAGACTTGTGTTCCGGTTGCGGGCGATACTGCGCAGCAAAGCATCTCTGGACACAACAAACTCGATAATGGCAATGGGATGTCCCGCATAATCCACCAACGCCGACAGCATCACCGTATAGCGATGTTCTCGATCAAACACAGTGGTCACAACACGTTCTTGCCCCTCCAGCGCCTGTCGGTAAAAACTCGCGTCAATCGGCAGACGAGTTTGGGTGGTCGAGGCATACACCAGGAACCCCTCCGGTGCATCTGTCCCCAGGCCAGACTCATCCATCCGGACAGCGACGTCGGTAGAGACGTAAATCGTCAAATCGTTATCGATCCGCTCCTTGACATGTTTTAGAAAATCATCATCCAACATGACCGTCGACTCGACCAGGCCAATGTATCGGTCTTGATCAAAAACCGGCGCCGTGCCCCTGATCGGCAACCCCAACTTGCCCGGATCCAGCCCCGCCAACGGTTTCTGTCCGGCGTTCGCCTCGACCAGCATCGGGCGAATCCTGGAAACATCCCGGCCCTCGATTTCCGGTTTGATCAAATGGAAAAATGGGATCGCCGGCGGCAGGTGAAGCGCAATCAATGAAACAACCCCCTCGGTTCGCAACGCCTGGAAACTCGGCGACAGCAAACGCGCCAACTCGTCTCGATCCTGCCCGGCAAACGCGCGTTGAACGTCGGGCAAATTGGCGATACTCGCCGACAAGGCGACCATCCTTTCCGCGTGTTCGCCCAACATGGTCATAAACAAAGTATAGTGATCGTGCAATTCGGCGTCATTCTGAGCCTCGAGCAAAGCACCCTGCGCATTCACACTCAACCCCACCAAAACCCCAACCACCACCACAGCGCCAACGATCAACGGAATCAGAACCTTCCACACCAGCCGCAAGCGCAAACGCTGTTCGGGAAACACCTGACGTGAAGCAGCATAGCCATAAGCAAAAACAAAAACCGTGCTGGAAAGAAGCGAGGATACCCCGCCGGGGAGCAACTTGCGCAGCCCGACCTCGATACCCACCACAACAACTTGCACGCCCAACAGCAGCCACGCCAGCCAGCGGGTCAATCGCATTGCCTTCTTGTCCACCAAAGTGACATACAACAGCGGCACAAACCCCGCCAACGGCACGATACTGAGCGTCAACGCCTTGAGCGGTACCGCCCAGCGTCCGGCGACATAATGGGACATGGACACAAAACCGCCGCGATAGGTCTCGATATCAAGACCGGTGTACCACAACCGCGTGCCAAATATCAGATCGATCAAGGTCAACACACCGGGCAGGAAAATCAAGGCATATACCAACCACCAGCCCCACCGCCAACGACCTTGCAGCCAACTGGGTTTTAGCAAAACCACGGTGGTCAACAAGAGCATCACGCTCAACGCCGGCGACACCACGGACAACAACAAAGTGGGAAAAACACCCTGAGTGACATCCCGCGCGCTCAACAGCAACCCCAGACCCACGTTGCTGTTGGCGATAAGCCAGAGCATTCCGCTTACATGGCGATTGGCGGGATGTCGAAAACTCAACAGCAAAACATAGACGGCCATAAAAAACTCGGCCAGCGCCAAAAACCAGGCAACGAGTTGCCAAGTCGGAGACACACTCATTGACGCACCTCCTCGCCGGCCGGCGAGCGACCCGCCCCGTTGACTCCCTCCAGCCTAATGGTGATATCGTGCAACCCCAATGACTCGCGTATCTCGCGTACCGCGGTCTGTAACACCGTGTCCACATCCAGTGTTTCGCGCATCCGCGCCGTTACCTTACCGGTCAACTGCTCTCGCACAGCGTTACGCCGGGTTTCCCGGTAAAACTGGGCCCGCTCGACAGCAGAACCCAACTGAGCGATCAGCGCCTCCAGTATCGACACCTGATCCGCGCTCCAATCTCCCCCATCTGGCGATTTACGCCCTTCGATCACCCCAACAACCTGACCACCGACTTGAATCGGCATCGCCAGCACGGTGGCCGCCCCGCCCTCTCGTTCACCGCGAACCGCCTTTACGGTACGCACCGCCGTCTCCATCTCGGGGTACCACAACTCTCCGACCTCGGTCGTACCTTGCCCCGTGCTTACCGCCCCCAAATTGGTCTCTTGACGAAGCAATTCTTGCCAGTTTTCCAACCTCATCGCACCATACGCCCGGCGCTCCGCTTCCAGGCTCTCCTCTGCGCGCTGAAAAAGACGCGCATTATCGATCGCCACCGCCACCTGATCGGCCAGCGACTGAAGCACACTCACATCCTGTTCACTAAACGCCCCAGGCTGGGCGCTCTGTACATCCAATACACCAATGATCTCGTCACGCGCTTGTAAACAAATCGCTGCCTCAGAGCGCGTATCCGGCAAATCGGGATTGTCAAAAAAAATCGCATCCTCGCCCACATCCAGGGCAATACGAAATCCGCCATGCCTGGCCACATCACCGACAATTCCCCCTTGTCCAACCCGCAAACGATAGCCGCGCGCCAGCATCTTTTGCCCCGCTCCACCAGAACCAGCCCGCAACTCGGCCCATTGTCCGGTCGAATCCAACAAAAACAATCCCGTATAATAAAATCCAAACTCCCTGTTGACCGAATCCACCACCCGCGCGATCAAAACATCCGGTTCCAGCAACGATGCGGCATCCCGGGCCGTCACCGCCACGGCCTCCAGGTAACGCGCATGCTGCGCCAGATCGCGCGCTTGGATCTCTAACTGGGCGCTATTTTCTTGCAACGCCCGGTTACTCTCGGCCAAAGCCTGAGCGTTTTCACAGGTGCTTGCCAGCGCACGTTCGATACTCGAACTGGCCAACCAGGACAACACGCCAAGAACACTGAGCACAAGCGCCAATTCAACAGAAGGAAGCTGGTTGCCCTGCAACGAACGAATCACATAAATGACCAGAATTTCCAAAACAGCCGTCGGCAGAGCAATCCACGAAGGCGCGATCAATGGAACAATGGCCACCGGCAAAACGATCGCCGGGAACAATGCAGTGTCTGGCATAAGAATGAACGCCGCGGCGCAAACCACAAAAACCAGAAACGCGTATGCAGGCCACCGCTGTCCCCGGCGCACCGGCCAAAAGAACACGACCAATGCAAACAAAACCAACCACCCTTGAACCAGAAACTCCCGACCGGATGCCGAGCTGAAAAAGCTCAACACAATGAGCAGCACATCCAAAGCACAGAGCACCAGGAGAATAGAACACAACATCCTGCCCCTCTGGACAACCATCTCGTCATCCGACCGAATGTCAAGCAACCAACCCAGGACGTTTCTCACGGCACCGCCTCCTCGTCAGGCTCCGTCATCATCAACGCGCTGCAAATCGCCGACTCGACCACCCGGACCGGGGTGTAAAGACACTTGCCGACCCACATCGCGGGCCGCTCGGCCATACACTCGAACAGTCTGGCCCGCCCCCGTACCGACACGGAGCGATCGATTGGCGCCACGCTGCGCGCGTACACACTCAAGGCTTGCAAACAATAGGCCGTCTCTTCGGCCGTCGAGCCGTCATAATGCCCCCATCCGCCGTCGAACCGCTGCATATCCAAAAGCCATTCGACCCCGCTTTGGGCCAGATCGTCGTCCACACCCGCCAGCGCGATCACAGCGTGACTTGTCGCATAATAAGGCGACGCATGCCACTTGTCCATCCAATACCCGCCATCCCTTTGTTCGTCGCGCAGCCAGGCGACAATCCTGGTCGTATCCGCCTCGGCCACCCCCTTGAGCGCCTCCAAAACGTGAATATTGACGCTCGTACTGGGATTTCGTTCGACAAGATAACAGACAAAATAGCCGTTCCGCTCGAACTGTCCGAGATGCCGCCAATCAGGATTCAAACCGGCCTGCCGCAAAATCTTGAACACAATCGCAGTTACGTCTGCATCTAAAACCGAATATCCCGAACTGAATCCCGCGCCGCTCTTGCGCTCCCACATCGCCTGCAAGTCTCTTATGTGCCGCGCCACTTGCGCATCGCGCCACATTATCCCCGGCTCGCCCAGAAACAAATTCCACAAACACCAGCCGGTCTCAAAGGTATCGAACGAAAACACCTGGGGCGCCTTGCCTTTATAAACCTCGGTCACCTGGGCAATATACCGTCGCGCCGGCGCGTTACCAGGATCTTGGGTCAACAAATATGCGGTCGCCGAAGGCGACATCGCCACACTGCCGTTGCTCTCCAAAAGAGACTCGGCTTCCCGGACATCAAAGGCGTCGCCCATCGACTCGAGCGAAAATGCCAGCGGACTGTTCTTCGAGTAACGTATATCCGGCGGAATCTTGGCCAATTTCTCTTCACACATACGCTCATAGCGTGCAAACGCCGGGTAAGGAAGGTTGAACCCCAATGTCTGGCACCGTTTGAGCAAAGTTGGAATAATAACTTCAAACCCAATGGTCTCGTGCTCATTCTCCAGCCGGTCGACCTTTTGCCAAATGTACTCGATCCCTCTGGCAATGACTTTGTGGGCGCATTCGTCCGGCCACTCGGCCAAAGCGAGAATAGCGGCCAGGGTAGAGATGATGCGATCGTGAATATATTCTATCTCTCCGCCCCAACTGCCATCAGCGCGTTGATTTTGCTTGATCCAATCCAGAATCCTGGGAAAAGCAGGCGCCGCGCCATCTTTTTCGGCCGGAATGCGCGCCAACCAGGCCGTATCGTATACCGTTGGAAACATCACACCACAGCGACCAATACCAATTTCACTGACGATCGATCGTCGAATTTGTTCTACGGTTAAACTTGACACATATCCCCCCAAGAGTATGATGAAATCTAGAATGTACCAACCCAACTAGGAGGCCACTGAAAAACCCCAGATTAACCAAGGACGCAGAGATCATCTTGTATTTACGAATATCTACGGTACCGCTCAATGTTTTATTTCTTTGCGCTCTCTGCGGTTGGCAGGTGTACTGGGGGGGGTTCAGCACGCTCCTAGTCGACTTGATCGTCCCACCCCGCTAGCAATTGAACCTGAGGTACAGGATGCCAAAAAGCACCCGCTTCATAAAGGCGTCCCAGGCCAATCACACCATCCCGATTCAACCGGTAAAACGTTTGCGCTTTGCCAAACGCTTCAGACGGCAACGTACTGTAATCACGGTGCTGCCCCTGTCTGGCAAACAAATGATCGTACAAAATGCTCCGCAACTGTTTTTGCGAAAAATCAAAAGACAAACCAACCGTAAAATACAGATCGGCGCGACCGTCGAGCAGCGGTGGAAACACCCAGGTTCGAAGCCGGTTGAACGTGATATAAATATCGACCGGGGCAACAGGTTCGCCATAATACAACTCGATAGCCCGATCCTTGTTCGGCGCCACGCCATGCTCTTGATGGTATCGTATCACCTGCTCGAAGATTGGCGTCATTTGATCTTGTTCCGAGTTGAATCCCCAAAAGAGAACGTGTTGGTCATTCTCTCTAGTTTGTTCCTCGACCCGATCAAACATTTCCAACGCATCCTTGTATCCCAGTTCCTGCAACACGCAACGATAGTTGCCAAAAAAACGAACGCGAACGCCATACTGAGCATAAAACGCCAAAAACTCGGGACTGGCCGCAATCCTTTCCATACCGCTTGTCAACGCCAAAGGCAAATAGCGCTTCCCCTTTCCTTCAAGCTGACTGGGAATGACCGCATGCGTCAAAAGCGTAGACACACCATGTTCGAAAAACAACCTCGTAATTTCCAAAAACCGCTGACCGCCATACTTGAGGTATCCCTCCCAATAAGAGCGATCCTGCGGCCAATGATCTAGATGATTGAGAATAAACCACCTCTTGGTTCCCCCGGCCGCAAAAACAACGGTCTCGAGTCCACGCTCGCGGACAATCTGCGCAATTTGAGACACGCTGAGGCTCTGAAACCAGGCCATATTCTGTGCCGTCATTTTCCCCTCCACTCGTCTATCCGGCTACCCGGCATCAAGAGCCTGTCCGAAAAATCGCTCCCGTAGCCGCGCATCCCTATGCATGGCGGACAGCATAGAGATGCCATCCTACTTTACGGATAGGCTCTAAACACGCCCTGACAATGATGTAAATATCAACGGTATTCCTGGATGCTTTATTTCCTGGCGATCTTGGGGTTCTCTGCGCTTGGCGGGTGCGCCGTGTTTTTCATCACGCTCCTAAACCAGATCCGTTTTCTCTGCCCGGGGTACATTCTCCGGCGTTACCAGACGGATCACCAGCTCATCCAGTTCCAACGTCTGCCGTATCTCGTTTGCCGCCGTTCGAAGTACGGCTTGCAAATCCAACGGTTCCTGTATATGGGCAGTGGCTTGAGCAACAAGCTGCTCTCGCGCTGCGCTGCGCTGCATTTCATCAAACAACCTCAAATTTTCGGCCACCTGCCCCATCTGCTCAACAACCGCCTGTACCAACGCGATCTCGCCCTCACTCCAGATACGCCGCGAGCCTTCATCAGAAACACCCAACGCGCCAATCACCGTATCGCGGAACGTGATCGGCGCCACCAACGCCGAACGATCCGAGTCCTCTTGTTCGCCGACCACCACCAGCCTGCGCTGCGCCGCCGCCTGACGCATTTCCTCAGACCATATCGCATCTGCGGCCTCGCCGTCAAGAGAAACGGCGTCGGCAGACACAGCCTCATAGCTGGTCACATCGGCCGTGCGAGCGTACTCGCTCCAGGCCCGCACCTGATACCGGCGCTGTACAGCCTCCATCTCGCTCAATGCAGCCCGCGCCTCGGCATACAGCCGGTCGTTATAGATCGCCGCCGCGATCTGATCGGCCATATTTTGCAGCGTCGAAACATCGGCCTTGTCAAACGCCGACGGTCGGGTACTCTGAATCATCATCGCTCCAATGACTCGCCCGCGCGAGCGCAGCGGCAGCGCCATCTCGGAGCGCGTCTCCGGCAAAAACGGGTCCTCGAAACGAACCGCCGCCTGCCCCACATCCAACTGAACACCGGCCTCGCCCGTCGCCACGCAGCGCCCAATCATCGACTCGCCGCCCACCGCCAACTTGAGTCCCTGCGCCAACATCTGCTGCCCGGCATCCCCCGTGCCGGCTCTGAGCACCGCCCACTCGCCCGTCTCATCCACCAGAAACAAACCTGCATAATACAAATCAAGCCGCTTCTCGATTAAATCCACCACCTCTTGAATCAATACGTCTATATCCAGGATCAAAGCTGTCGCCCGGCCCACGCTGGCCGAAGCCTCCAGATATGCAGACCGCTGTCTCAACGCCTCAATCGAGTCACGCAACTGGGAGATCATATCGCCGAAAGCAGCGGCCAAAACACCAAACTCGTTATTGCTGGTCGCCGCCACCTGCTGCACCAAATCGCCAGCAGCCGAGAAATCGTCCCTGGAAACACTATCGGCGACCTGTGTCAAATCGGCAATTGGCCTGACGATACTTGTACTGCTCCAAAAAGTGATCCCTGCCGTAATCACTGCCGAAACACCGGTAAAGATGGTCACAAAGAGACGAATCCGTTGCGCGGTGGCTAAATGGCTACGGTTTAGATCGGCCAATTGCAAAGACCCGGAAACGACCTTTTGCAACTTGATCGAAAGCTGACCGCTCAACCGCTCTTTAAGCTCCTGATAGACCACACTCTCTTCGTTCCCCTTGTACTCTTGCCGGCTGGCCACCAGCCGATCAAAGACAGTTTTGAGGCTATCGTGCTCCCGGCGCATATCGCTCAAGACAGCCTGTTCGTTGGCACTCTGGAATTCGTCCGACATCAAGATATTGGCAATCGAACTGTGTTTGGCCCGCCACTGCGTCAGAGCGCGCTCCTCGGGGTGCAGCAGATAATCATAAGTCAAGAGATTCAACTCGGATACTCCGGCAATCGTCTCATCGACCAGCCGAATCTTGGCATTTATGCTGGTCATTGTCCGGGCCGCCAGGACAAAAGTAATCCCCAACACAAGGGTCAGTCCAATAGAAAATATCGTACTGATTCGCAATCTAGTTCTAATCTTCATACTGCTTCCTCTTGCACTGCGTCACGAGACATAATGCCGATGATCCCTTCCGAGTTGGCTATAACGAGAGCCTCTTTACTCCGCTCAAAAAGAGCCTGTCATTCCAGGGCTGTCCAAGTCCCCGCTGGCGGGGACTCGTCGCCGTAGGGGGACGACCAGCCAACAGCTCGTCAGGCACGGTTTCAACCGCTGGATTGTAGAATTGAACAACCCTGCCTGTCATTCTGAGCCAGCCACCGCAGTAAAGAATCTCGCTGCTCGAATTCGACATCAAACTTGTTTCTGGGCCAAGCTACCGAAATACAGTGATCCTGTCGGGGGCCACTGCCGCCATTCCGCGCACATCGATATAATCCAGGTAATTTGGAATCTCTTCACTGTCGGTTATCCCATCTCGAATAGCCCACCTGGCAATGTTTTCCAACTCGAGTACCAGTTCCTGATCGAGGGAAATTTTCAGCACGGTTTTCGACCACGCCTCCGTCAACTGAGACGCCTCAACTCCCAAATAAGCCGAGACAATCCGCATCGCCTGATCCGGATACCTGGCGGCAAAATCCTCTGCTCGTATCAGCGCGCCAATCATCCGCTCAACCACCTCCGGCTGGTCCTGAACAAAACCGTCCAGCGCCACCAAATTGAGCGTGTTAGCGGGCAAAGCCGGGTCGGCCAGGACAACAATGTCGTCTCCCAATAATTTCTCGGCCTCGCCAATAAACGGCTCCCTGGAACTAAAAGCGTCGATCTCTCCATCGGCCAGCGCGCCGGGCAACTCGGCCGACGCTCTAAAAACCAACTTGATATCTTGATCGGCCAAACCGTTTTCGATCAAAAAATTATGCAAAAAGAAATGAAATGACGAACCTTTTGATGTCGCTACTCGCCTGCCGCGCAGATCCGCCGCTTTCAAAATACCTGCGTCCTTGCGAGCGACAATCCGGTATAGATCAAAGTGAGTCGAAGTCGAACCAAGAATCCGAAGCTCCTTGTGGTCAAAACTCGCCATCACAAACGGCCCAATTCCGACAATCCCCAGGTCAACCTGGGCGCCAAGCACCCCATCTTGAAGCACACGTTTGCCGGTCGCATATTCTACGACGGTTACATCAAGACCCTCGCTTGAAAAATACCCTTGCTCCAGCGCAATGATCGGCAGATAATTCAACGTCTTGGCAAACCCAAATGTCACCTTGTACTTGTGTACCGGGCCCGGCGCAACCGTCCCGCGACAGGCCGGCAGCAGCAGCGCAGCAAACAAGACAAGAAATATGAACAAACGTTGGCCCTTGTCCCTGAATTCTTTCATCGACAAACCTTCATATCACAATAGCGTTCAATAAAATTTTACGTCGATCAGGCGTCGTCGGAGATCATATCGGCGCCCACCCGCACATACACCCGCGACGTCCCCAGCGCCTTGTTCAACCCTTCCGCCGTCACCCGCAGCAGCGACTCGATGTCGGTTGCCTGCTGCATCTGCGCCGAAATGTCGGCAATAATCCCCTGCTGGGTCGCATACGCTTGAGTCTCTTGAAACAAACGCGCGTTTTCAACCGCCACCGCCAGACGGTCGGCGATGCCGCGCAGCAAACGCACCTCATCCTCCGTCATCTTGAGCCGTTCTTGCCGCCGGTAGCCCACCTCCAAAACGCCAATCGCCGCTCCACGCGCCAACAAAGGCACATACGCCCGCACCAAATCCACGTGCCCTTCGCGCTCCCACAACTCGCGATCAAAGCGATCATCCCACCCATCGATCACCTCGATCTGTCCTTTGCGCGCAATATCGATCAAAATATCATCCTGAACGTCGTCGAGCGCACGCACCATACCCGCCAACCCGGCGGCCAGCCCCACGCCGCGCGACGTTCGCAACTCACGCGCTTGCTCGTCGATCAAATTGATTGCCATATACGTAAAGCGCAGATCATCGGTCAGCACCCGCACCGCCACATCCAGCACATAATCCAGATCAAACGTCCCTGACACGGCCCGGCTGACCTGTTCCAAAACCTCCATTTCACGCACGCGCACCTGCATCGCCTCCACCAACCGGGCATTAATGATCGCATTAGACACCTGGTTCGCCATCGACTGGAAAACCGAAATGTCTTCGGGCGTAAACGCTGCTTCTTGGGCGCTCTGGATCGTCAACGCGCCAATCACCTCACCGCGCGCGATCAGCGGCAAGGCCATCTCTGAACGTGTATCGGGCAGCCAGGGGTTGGCAAAACGAACGGCGGTCTGACCGACATCCAACTGAATGTCTGCCTCGCCGCCGTCCACACAACGACCGATCATCGAATCGCCGCCGATTTCCAACTTGTGCCCGTTCTCGATCATCTTTTGACCGGCCGCTCCGGTGCCGGAGCGAAGCACCGCCCACCGTCCCGGCTCCCCCGTCCACGCGCCATCCAGATCGACAAGAAATAACCCGGCATAATACAAGTCAAACCGCTCCCGCGCCAGATCAACCACGCGCTGCACCAACACATCGGGGTCCAAAACGCTACTCGCCGCAGCCGAAACATCGGCGGAAATACGCAGCCGCTCCGCTTGCCGTTTAGCCCGCTGCACCAACGACACACTGTGCAACGCCGTACTCAGTTGAAGTCGCAAAGCGCCATAGACCACCGTCTGGCGCGGTCCAACCTCAAGCACAATCACCCCCTGGCGCGTTTGCTGAAAATAAAGCGGCATTGTGACCAGGATATGAGGACGATCGGGAGAAAACAAGCCCTGCGGCGCCAACTGCCGTGTCGGAAAGCGCCGCGCCTCATCTGGCAGGATCAGCACTCCCTGTTCGTTAAAGGCCACCACCAGCTGCACCCACCCGGTCGACATCTCGGGACGTTCGTACAACGATACACAACCGCCCTCGATGCCCAGCTCGGGCACATACTGCGTCACCACCGAAGTCAATTCAGCCACGCTAGAACTCAGCATCAACCGCTGGCTGATCCGCCGAAGCGTCCCCGTCAACTGTACCTCTTGCGCCCGCTGACGAACCTGCGCTCGCCACAGCACATCACCCACCACCACCCGCCCCTGTTCGCACAATGCTTCGCCCCGCGCCCGCATCTCGACATCACCAAGCAACGGCACAACGCGCGCGTGCAGCGCCGAGATCACGTCTTGCCATACCAGCGTGCCAGGCGTCGCCGTGATCGCATCCAACACCCTGCTCAACGCATTGACAAACCGGCGCGACTGCCCCGTTGTGTCGCCCAGGTCGGCTATAAACCCATCCAACAACGCCTCGGCCCACCGCCCATCTGTGTGTTGAGGCACAGCAACAGCCGACACCATCGCCGCGAGAATATCCGCCCGTTGCGCGGCGATCGCCTGCTCTCCCGCAAGAACCGACCCCGTCGCCGCGATGCTCTGACCGGCTCGCACCACCGACGAAAGCATACACCCGCACGACTGGCGCAAAACCATCTGCGTGGGCAAAACCACCCGCTGTTGCACCGGCCTGCCCGCAATCAGGTCCAACAACATCTCGGCCGCCCGGCGTCCCTTCTCATAGATCGGCTGTCGCACCGTCGTCAGTGGCAACGCGCCCACCCGCGCGATCTCCATATCGTCAAACCCCACCACCGCCACATCGTCCGGCGTCTGCACCCCCCGCTCGCGCAGCGCGTCCAAGGCGCCCAAAGCCGTGTTGTCATTGACCGCCACGATCGCCTCGAAAGCCACCCGGCGACGATCCAACAACTCGTACACGGCCTCGCCCCCAGACTCGCGCAAGAACGTGCTCTCGACAACCAAACGATCGTCCAGGTCAATGCCATACGCGGCCAAAGCCTCCACATAAGCTCGATAGCGCACCTCGGCCTCTTGCTGCCCCACCATGCCCCGAATACAAGCAATGCGCCGAAAGCCATGCGCCTCAATCAGATGCTCAACCACACTGCGCATACCCACATAATCATCGGTCTCGACGCTAAAAGTATCTTGCCAGGGCACACTGATACTGACGATGGGCAACGGACGATAACGATCGACCAACCGCTGAAACTGCTCCTCGTCCATCCGGTGCCGAAACATCCCGGCCATGATCATCAAACCGTCGATGTTGCTCTCGCCGATCTCGGAATAAAGATTGCCGGCCCCACCGTCCGTCCCGCTCAGATCGCTGCTGAAATAGATCAGGTTGACGCCCCGCTCCCGCGCCACGTCTGCAACCCCCCACCACACCTCGGCGCTATAAACATCATCCAACCCCACACCCAACATACCAATCGTCGGACGACCATCCTGGAGGTATATCGATCGCGAGATTTCTTTTCCCGGCCCGGCGCCATCATCCATCACCGTCATCTCCTCATCCTCACTTTGCACTGCGCACCACTCGATCCCAGCCCGCTACTGCCTTTAACATAACACACCCCACCGGCAAGTAACATTACAAAACCATTGCACTTGCTTCAACATACTCCCGAATACGACGGCAACACCGCCACCCCGCGCCACCCGCGCACGGGATGAAACTCGCTCCACATCGTCCCTTGATGTAAAGCTATAACCTCTTTACCCAACAACAGCCCCACATTATCCTCGCCCAAATGCTCGCTCGGCGTATCCACCGCCAATGCACCTTTCACCTCGACGTCCCGTGCAGACCATCCAATACTCCCCACGCCAACCACCCAAGCCCCCTGTTCGCAGGCAAACACCTCCACGGCAATCGCGCCCACCGAAACCTGCTCCGCCGCAGCCGTCGCCAACCCCAAAAAAGCCTGCTGCAACAAACCGGCATCCCCACACACCAACGCCTCGGCTTCCGGCTTGCGCTGCCACTCAAAAGTCACATCGATGAACCGCTGCTGCGCCATCACCAAGACCTGCTCGATCAACTCGACAATATCGACCGGCTGTAAATCGGGCTGCACCCCATCACTCTCCAACTCGGACAGCGTGATCACGTTATCGATCAAACCCAAAAGCTGGTAGCCGCTTTTGTGAATCGCCACCAGATCCGTGCGCTGCAAATCGGTCAGCGGCCCATCGACGCCCTTGAGCATCAAACCAGAAAAGCCAATGATATTGTTCAAAAAAGTAGCCAACTCGCGCGACCCCGCGCTCAACGAAGCCAGACGCACATGATCCAACCGGCTCAACCGCTCCACCGCCTCGTGCTCGGCCGCATACACCCGCGCGTTCTCGATAGCCACGCTAAGCTGATCGCTCAAGCTCTCCAACGCACCAACGTCCTGTTGAACGACGTTTTCACCACAGCGCCCGCGCAACTCCAACACACCGATCGTGCGCGCGCCGATGCGCAACGGGATGACCACTTGCGAGGGACACCTGCCGTCCGCCCGTTCGACACAGGTCTGCCCATCGCGCGCCACCTGCCCCACCAAACTGTCGCCGCCAACGGCCACACGCCGAGGTCCGGGGTAAGGAGTGTTCCCCTGACTGGTGTGCAGATCGAGCCACTCGCCAAACTCGTCCTGCAAAAAAACGGCCACGTGACTCGCGTCGTACACATAGGCATAACTGTCCAAAATTAAGTGGGTAACTTGGGCCAAAAGTTCGTCCAGATCGAGAATCGAGGTCGCCACACGGCCAATCTCGGCGCTCAACGCCAACTGCATCGCCTGATAACGCAACTGGCGATTGGCCTCGGTCAGTTGCAGCGTGCGCTCGACCACCTTTTGCTCAAGCCCTTCATACAACGAGCGCAATTCGGCAGTCATCACATTGAACGCGCGCCCCAAGATGCCAATCTCGTCCCGGCGGCGCACCTCGACAACTTGACTCAAATCACCGCCGGCGATCTTGACCGCGCTCACCGCCAAATCGACAATCGGGCTGGTCAATTGACGAGTGATCACCGCGGCCAACAATGTCGTCAACAAAGCAACGGCCAACGTACTGGCGATCAAGATCGTCGCCAACTCTTCTTGCCGTGTAAACACCGTCTCTTGAGGCTGCTCCACCCAAAAAGCCAGCGGCCAATTCTCCAACCCCCGGTACGCGCCCACCATCGGTCGCCCCAGCGCATCCTGATAAGTTTGTACGCCCTGCATCGATCCCATATCTACACCGGGCAAATCTATTGCCTGGTTTGTTACATGGCTGCATTGCGCCGACAAGCACCACACCACCCGCGCATCTTGATCGAGCAAAAAACCCTGTTTGCCATCCTGAACAAGCAGAGGAACAAGCAACCGCTCCAACGCCTGCAGATCGGGATACCCCACCAACACTGCATCCGCGCCGTCGAGCGGCGCCGAGATCAAGAGCGATTGCGGCCACTCGGACCACCTCTCGGACAAGTGAGGAAATGCCCCTGGCCGGGTCAGAGAACAAACTGCCGCCGGCTGGTTGCGAACGATCACGGCAATAAACGCGAACCGGACACCGCCGCCCACGTCCGCTATCCCCGGCGCCACCGCCTTGTCCCCCAACCCCGCGAATTTAGAAGCATAAATGTGCGAAAAAGAAGAACAAATATCCGACCACTCATCCCCCTGAACCGCCTGCTGCACCACAGACGAATTCGCCAAAAGCAGCAAATTCGAGTGCAACCCATCCAACCAGGCCAGAATTTGCAACGCGCTTGAATCGGCAACCAAATTCAATTGACTGCGCGCCGTTTGGCGGGCAACCTGCTGCACCTGGCGAATCGCCAAATAGCTCACCACACTAAGCGGCACAATCGCCAATAACATAAAGGCTGTGAGCAAGATGCGCCCCAGCCCCCCGCGAGTTCCCGCAACCATCCTGGTCACTTGCGTTTTCACGTCAGTTGCCTCATATCAAGAGTTACGTCAAATAACGTCCCCCGGTCAAACTGAGCAAAACCCGATCATCCCCCGGCAAGCGTTCTCCCCAAATCCCACACCTGCTCCCCCCGCAGCGCCATCATCACCTGGTCGGGAAAACGATCCGGATCGATCGGCTTGGCAATAAAACCATCAAAACCGGCCTCGCGCGCGCGCCGCATATTGTCCTCGGTCGCTTCAGCCGTCACCGCCAGCACACACGTCTTTTCAAAGCGCGGATTCGAGCGCAGCCGTTCCAAAGTCGTATATCCATCCTCATAAGGCAAATGGATGTCCAACAAGATCAAATCTACCCTGGGCAACGAACTCCCCAACCCCTGTATCTGGCGTCCGGTTCGACTCCAATCCAGCGACTTGACCCCCATAAACTTGAGCAGTCGAGCGATCAAGGTATAGTTGTAGATATTGTCCTCAATAACCAGAATATGCGCATTTGCTGGTTCTACCATAACACAACTCCCTATTACAGAACGACAAAAGCCCCAGTAAGGCAACTCGGGAGAAATAATTGTCCCAGATTAGCAAAGGTTTTTCAGCACGCTCCTAGCGCGCATGCTCCAAAAATGTCGCCACCTGTTCCGGCAACATATCCACATCCACCGGTTTCTGAATGTACCCATCACATCCGGCCTCGAGCGATTTTTCACGGTCCCCGCGCAGTACATTGGCCGTAAGCGCAATGATCGGCACATGCTCCAACTTGGGCATCTGCCGCAGACGCCTGGCCACTTCATAGCCATCCATACCGGGCATATTGATATCCACCAGGATCAAATCAATATCCTGTTCCCGAGCCAGCGCGATCCCGCTCGGCCCATCCTCGGCTTCGATCACATCATACCCTTCGACCATCAAAATACGTCTTGTCAAAAGGCGATTGTCGGGATTGTCCTCAATGTACAAAATCCGTTCGGCCATTCTCCTACCCTCTATTTTTCAAACCCACTCGTGGCAACTCGCCGTTTAAGAAAATAAGCGAACCAGTTACCACATATCTAACATTCAGTATAAGCACAAGTGCGACTTTTGTCAATGGCAGAAATTGTGCCTGAGACCAGAGATGCAAAAAGATTTACGTAAAAATCACTGGCTATCCTTCATTTCTGTGAATTTTGCGTAAAGATCAAGCCGGTATGCCAGATTGATCGCGCCGCAAACTCAACCGCACCGCAACCGCGCCCATCCCCAACACCAACCACAGCAGCGCCACCGCATGCGGATAAGTCAGCAGCGTATGATCCAAAACCCCGCCCCCCAGGCTGCCAATGATCGCCGCGCCGTACCCCAACACAAAAGGAGCAAAGCGGGAATCCCCGTCCAGGCGACGCCAGCCATACCACAAGTACAGGATAAACACAAACATGACCAACAAAAACGCCGCCAGACCCACGATCCCCATCTCGGCAGCAAGCGTCAGATAAATACTCGCCACGCCAAGATACAGATCGATGTCCGGCGTGCCGACAAAGCCAACGCCCAGCCAGGGGTATCGTCGAATCAACTTGAACACATCCTTGTACTCGCCCATCCGCATCTGCGTCGACAGATCCTCGATGGCGAACCCCTGCGCCAGGTGCGAAATATAATCCTGCGTCTGCGGCAAAAACAACAACAGCGCCCCGGCCACCGCAAGCACCACAAACAAGCGGCGATACTTGAACAACGCCACAAGCCCCAACACCCCCGCCGCCGCCAGCATCGAACTGCGCGAATAGGTCAAAAACAAACACAACCCCATCGCCCCCAAACTGCCGGCCAACACCCAGCGCGGCAGCGCCGGCCGTCTGGCAAAAAGCTGCGCCGCCGCAATGGCGATCGTAATGACAAGCAACGCGCCCAAAATGTTGGGATCGACGTTGGTGCCAATGGCGCGCATCGGACGACTCGGGTCATCGGCAATATAGCGCAGCGCGCCATACCCGGCCGGATACCCCAACCTCGCCAGCGGAGCGAGCACGCGCACCGTCCACGCTGCGGGAATGACATAGAACACAATGCCAATCACCGACTCGGCCGCGCCCGCCAAAACACACACCCCCGTCACCTGCCGCAGCAGCGACTCGTCGCGCACATTGTTGACAACCAGAAAAAAAAGAGCGAACCCCAGCAACACCTCGCCAAACGTGCGCAACGCATTGGACGATGGAAAAGAATGCTTCAACCCCAGCAAAAAAGAAAACACAACCAGCGTCACAAAAATCGACACCGGCCAACCCACCGGCGTGAAAATAAAATCATCCTGCCGGCGGGTGATCAAACGCAGCGCCCACACACCGTACAAAGCCATAAAAACCAGGTCCAAAAACGTCGGCGTAAACCCCACCTTGAACGGCAATGAAGCAAATGGAAGCAAAAACACGATACCCAACAGCGCAAACAGTCCCCAGCGCATGTCGCGCAACATCAACAGCCCGCCCACGCCGGCGATCATTACCGCCGCCCCGCCGACCGGCGTCAAAAACGCCAACAGCGCGCCCACCACCAGGGCAATCCCAACCCCCAGGCCAACAACCGCCCGGTTGACCCGCCCCGCCTCGGCCCGCAGCACAAACGCGCGCACACGCGCCCACGTCGCCCGACCCAAAAAATCTTGCAACTCTTTTACTCCCGACCGGGAATTTGCTCCCGCAACAACACCCGCCGCGATTCCACATCCGCGTCGCCGCCATGCGCCACCAGACACGCGCCCGTGGCAAAAAAACATTCAGCATCCGCCAGATTATGACAGTGATTATACAACGAAAACCCACACACGCCAACGACCAGCGCCCC
>CAYZYE010000002.1:0-74248 GCA_964481205.1 uncultured Anaerolineae bacterium
GAACGACGCCCCTGGCTCTCCCTGTGTACACTATTGGTCTTTTTATGGCGAACCGGACAACGGGAGTGAATCCTATGCGCAACATGGCAGAGGATACTGGGGACACAAAGGCCCCGAATACGCAGCTATGCTCAAAAAGGTCTCGCCGGCAATACACCAGGCCGACCCGGACGCCCACGTCATGATCGGCGGGCTGGCCTATGACTATTTTGAATCGGACAGAGGACCCTTTGTAAAATCCTTTTTAGCCGATACGCTGCGCACACTCCAAACCTACCCTGGAGGCGCTGAAGCCTATATCGACGCCGTGGCCTTTCACTTTTACCCCATTTCCGTGAAACGCTGGCCAACGATTCGGGAAAAAGCAGCCGAGATACGCGGAATTATGAACCAATACGGCGCCGGCAGTTTACCGCTGCTCTGCCCCGAAGCCGGATATTGGAGCAGCGCCAAATTCGGCAGCAGCGAAGAGAAACAGGCGCGGCGCCTGGTGCAAATGTACACCCGCGCGCTATCGATCGATATTGGGCTGTTGTCATGGTACAAGGTCTTTGACGCCGCCTGGGCCGGCAGCGATGAAGACAAATATCCAGACCGGACCTCCGGTTTGTTCCGGGTCAACGCTACGCCCAAGCCGGCCTACTATGCCTACCAGATCATGACCCGAGAACTAGACCTGGCCTCATACCGACGCTCTTTTCAGGCGACAAATATAGAAGGCTATATCTTTACAATGCCGGGAGGCAAAGAGAAAACCGTGCTGTGGGCGACAACGGCCTCGGCCAAGGCCTCATTTCCGGGGTCTTGCCAAAGAGTGGTGCAAATACAAGGCGCCGAACAAAAGATCAATGACGGACAAAACGGCGATCTCGATCGTAAAGCAAACGGCTGGGTGCAAATCCAGGTTGCCCAAGATCGACCGGTCTATGTCGGGACTTGCCACTGATGTCGAAACGCCGGATCGGGTTGTCGAATCCAAGAGCGCATTGGCTCGCCGCGATTGTCCTCTTGCTCGTCATCCTGCTCTTTATCTCCGGTATGAACCAGACGGTGAACAACCTGAGAATGGTCTGGTCCGTGTCGGACGAACACGAAGGAGTCGGCGAGTTGGTCGCCACCGCGCGCGCTTGCCAGACCTTTGTCGCGCGGTATGACGACCTGAACCGCATCGACGTGATGCTGGCCGACTATAACCGGCGCAACAGCGGCCCGTTCATCTTTTACTTGCGCAACGCGATCGACGATGAGCAAAACATCGCCTCGTTGACCCAAGATGCGTCGACGGTCAAAGGCACGGCATACTATTCATTCGAGTTTGCGCCCCTTCCCGATTCTGCTGGACGCTCTTTGGTCTTTTGCCTGGAAGCGCCCCAGGCCGAACTGCACAACTCGATCACGATCGCCGGCGTGCTGCGCGACACCTATGCCGGGGGGCAGGCCGTTTTTCGTGACATGTGGGGCGCCGACGCGGGAGTCCAAGACCTGGACTTTCGCCTGGGCTACGACTTGGCTTTTGGAGACAAACTGATCGTCCTGACCGATCGACTGACCCAATACAAACCATTCATCTGCGGCGACTGGCGTTTTTACGCCTTGCTGGGCATCGTCTATTTGGCGCTCCTGGTCAAATTGATCTCGAAATTTGCGCAACCGCCCGCCGACCCAGAGGGCTGACGTGGATACGGGACTCGTCTGGCGTAAAAAAACGTGGGCCGAGCAGCTCACCATGACACTCGTCCTCCTCTGCGCCGCCCTGCTCCGCTTCCACGATCTCGGCAACATCCCCACCGGCCTCGAACACGACGAGGTGGCGACCTGGCACATGGTCGTCTCGGTGCTTGAGGGCCACCATCCTCTCTATTTTGAACAAGGCTACGGTCACGAACCGCTCTACAACTATTTCACCGCCCTGCCGGTGGCCCTCTTGGGTTCCAACTGGCTCGGCGAGCGCTTTTGGGCACCCTGGTTTGGCTTGTTCGCCGTGGCCGCCGCCTATGCCCTGTTCCGCCGCCTCTTTTCGCCATTGATCGCCATCGCCGCCGCCGGCCTGCAAGCGACGGTGTTATGGGCCTTGTTCTTTAACCGCCTCGGCTTGCGCCTCAATTTGCTGCCCTTGCTGCTGCTCGTCGCCGCGTACTGCTTTTGGCGCGGCCTGGCGACCCCCTCCCGCCGCCGCCAGCTGATCTGGTTGAGCGCAGCCGGGGCAATGATCGGTCTCTGCTTTTACACCTACATGTCGTCAATCGTCGTTCTTCCTCTATTTGCCTTGTTTTCCATCTATTTGGTGGCCCGCGACCGGTGGATCGAGCACACCCCCTGGCGGCGACTGCTGGCCCGCCGCTGGCCGCTCATCGTCTGCCTGACCGTCGCCCTGTTGATCATGGCCCCCCTGCTGCATTACCGCCTCCACCGCCCCGCGCACACGGCCACACCCCAGCGTGAAAGCCAGGTCGATACGCCGCTGCGCGAACTGCGCAAAGGAAATTTGAGACCGGTACTGCAAAACGGCTGGGCCATCCTCAAAATGTGGAACGTCACCGGCGAGTTGTACTGGCAGCTCAACTATGGCTCGCGACCAGTGTTCGTCGAACCGATCAGCGGCCTCTTGTTCTGGCTGGGCCTGTTGATCGCCCTGCGGCGCTGGCGCGACCCGCCGATGGCCTTTGTCCTGCTGTGGACCGGCCTGGGGCTGCTCCCCTCGCTGATCACCTCCGAAGCACCCAGTTGGCCGCGCACAATGCTCGCCTCGCCGGCCGCGCTGGCCCTGCCCGCCATCGCCGTCGAGCAGCTGAGCGCCTGGCTGCGCCGCACACCGCACGCCGCCGGCTGGACGCGCCTGCCCCACGCCCTGCTGGCCCTCTCCCTGATCCTCACCGCCATCCTGACCGGCCGCGATTTCCTCGTCCGCTGGCCCAAACACCCGCGCGTGCGTTACGCCTTTCAGAGCAGCATGACCGAGGCGCTGCGCTACCTTGAAGCACAATCAGACGCGACACCGGTGGTGATGGCCGGGCTTTCGCCGCACGACATGGATCCATGGAGCGAACGCGCCACGCTGCAACGGCGCGATCTGGCGATCCGCTGGGTAGACACACGCTCGGCGATTGTGCTGCCCGCCGAGGACGCGGCCCGTCTGGTGACGCTGGACATCACCCCGATTGACCCGGCGTTGGCCGAATGGCTGGGGCTGGCCCGCGCGCCGATCGTCGCTCAGGGCGAGTTGGCGCCGCGCGGCGGCTCCGAGAGCGACCCAGACGCGCCAATTTACACCGATCCGGCATACACAGTGTATCAAATCGACGCGGCAACGTTGAAATCCAGACTCCCCGCCGGCAGCGCCTTTGCCGGCGCCGACGCCTTCAAGGTGATGCGGTTGACGCAGCCACCACAATTCGGCGGGCTGGTGCAATTCATCGGCTGCACATGGTTGACCGAACCGCGCCCCGGCGCGCTGGCGCAGGCATTGACCTTTTGGACGGCGCTAAAAACCGGGCCGCGTTCGACCGTGTACGGCGAGCCGTCGCTCAAAATCTTTATGCACCTGCTCGATGCAACACAACACATGGCCGCCGGCGTGGACACATTGGGCGCAGCCCCGGACACCTGGCGCGCCGGCGACACGATCGTCCAGCTGCACACCTTTTGGTACCCCGCCGAGGCCGGCGTCTATGCCGTCGAGTTGGGTTGGTACGCGCCGCCGGACGGCCCCCGGCTACCGGTAGACAACGCCGGCGCGCCCGGCCAACGCATCCTCCTCGATCCGCTCAAGGTGTCGCCATGAACCGTGTTCTCTGCCGCCGCCCCGACCACATCGCCTCGATTTTGCTCCTCCTCCTGTTCGGCTTGCTGATTTTCAGCATCGCCCTCAAGTCGCCGACTCTGGACGAGCAAAACCACATCGCCCGTGGGCTGGCCTGGCTAAAAACCGGCGATCTGCGCCTCAGCCAGGAGCACCCGCCGGGCGTCAACGCCTGGGAAGCGTGGCCGCTGCTGCTTGACCCAAACGTCAACCTGCCGTTAGACAACCCCAGTTGGGCCAACGCCGAGTGGTATGGTTTTGCCGACCAACTGTTGTGGCGCGTCAACGACGGCGCGACGCGGGCGCGCATGCTCATGGCCGCGCGCGCGCCGGTGATGTGGCTGACCTTGCTCCTCGCGGCGGTGGTCTATCGCTGGGCCAAAATGTTGAGCAACGGTTGGGGCGGCCTGTTGGCAATGAGCATGCTCATTTTCGACCCCAACATCCTGGCCCACGGCCGCCTGACGACAACCGACATGGGCGTCACCTGCCTCGCCGTCGTCTCGATCTTTGCCCTGTGGCGGGCGCAGAACGTGGATCGCTGGCCGCGCTGGCTGTTTGCCGGCGCCACCCTGGGACTGGCGATGGGAACCAAGTTCTCGGCGCTGCTGCTGGCGCCGGTCATCGCCCTGCTCGTCATTGCGGCCCGGACCAGCGCCAGGCCGCACCTGAGCATGCGGGAAAAAATGGGGCGACTCGCGATTTTGTTTGCAACAAGCCTGCTCGTCCTTTGGGCCGTGTACGGTTTCGAGTGGGGGACGAGCGACCTCTTGGGCAACTGGCCGCTGCCCGCGCCATCTTTTATCGACGGCCTCCACTCGATCCTCGAACGAACCGGCGGCGGCTCGACGGCCTTTTTGATCGGGCGCTATTCGGAGCGCGGCTGGTGGACTTTTTTTCCCATCGCGTTTGCGATCAAGACCCCGCTGCCGACGCTGGCGTTGCTCGGCGCGGCGATCATCCTGGCGCTCAAATCGAAAACCTCGCCCGCCCCATACTCGCACCTCATCGTTCCGGCCCTGGCCTTTGGGGCGATGGCGATCGCCAGCGGGTTCAACATTGGCTACCGGCATATTTTACCCGTGCTGCCATTTTCGTACATTGCGGCCGGAGCACAGATCGCCAATCACAAGTCCATTCGCCGTTCACCGTTCGCCGTTCGCGGCCTGCTGCTGGCCGTCTGCTGCTTGCTGTTTGCCACTATCAACATCTTGCCCAACTATTTGGCCTTTTTCAACCTCGTCGCCGGCGGGCCGGGCAACGGCTATCGCTACCTGGTCGACTCGAACCTGGATTGGGGGCAAGACTTGCCCGCCCTGGCTCGATGGGTGAAACAACACAACGTTCAACGAATCAATTTGAGCTGGTTTGGCGCGGCGCATCCCGAAATGTACGATTTCGATTTCAACCCGCTGCCCGGATTTTGGCGTTTTGGCGGCGACCCGGCCGCGTATGGATTCAACCCCTATCGCCCGGCCCCCGGCATATACGCGATCAGCGCCAGCAACCTGCAAGGGATCAAACTCGCCGACCGCGACACATTTGCCTGGTTTCGGGCGCAAGCGCCGCTTGACCACATTGGACATTCGATCTTGATCTATGAGGTCAAACCGGCCCCCCCGCCGCGTCAGGCGCTCGTGCTCCAAACGCCGATGACGCAGCTGTCCCAACCCGAACGCGCCCTGCTGCGCGAGGGCGCGTCCGTTCGACAATTCGACCCGGCAAGCGGGGCGATCTGGCCCGCCGTCGAGCGCGTCTGGTTTGTCACGCGCGAACCGTTGGCCTGGGGCAAAGCGGCGCGAAGAAAAGCGGGCTATGTCGTGACCGCCGGCGCTTGGAGCGAGGCCGAACCACGCTTCCGCCAGGCGCGTCCGTGCGACGCCGACACGCGCTTTGGGCGGCTGATCGCCTTGCGCCGCTACCAGGTGCCCAACATGTCGCTCGCACGAGACGAAACGCTCACCGTGACCGCCTGGTGGACAGTCATCGACCGCCCGCGCCGCCCGGCCACGTCATTTGCACATCTGCTCGACGCGCAGGGACGCTATGTCGCCGGGTGGGACGGCCTGACCGCGCCGGCGACGTGCTGGCAACCGGGCGATCTCGTCGAACAAATCTATGCCATCCCCCTCCCCGATGATTTGGCTCCGGCCAAGTATCAACTCGAAATCGGATGGTACGACGCCGAAAGCGTGCAACGCTGGCCGCTCACCGTCGGCGGCGCGCCCGGCGGCGACCGGCTGCTCATCGCCGACGTCGAGATCGGCCCGTAATCCCCGCCTCTGCATTTTGCCTAGGGCTGTTCAATTCTAATTCGTGACTAAAGTCACCGCTGGTGAGGACTCGTCGCCGTAGGGGGACGACCAGCCAACGGCTCACCCAACGCGGTTTCAACCGCTGGATTGTAGAATTGAACAGCCCTGGCATTTTGCCAAAGCGCACCCAGGCGAGTATACTTGTGTCCTACAACAGTCCCGCTTTCCTGAGATCAAGAGGCACCGATGTTTACCGTAATATACCTTACCATATTGCTCTGCATCGACCTGGCGATCGCCTTGTTGCCGGCCGGCGATTGGCGCGCCGCGCTCGCCTTTGTGTTGCTGTGGGTCATGCCCGGCTATGCCTGGGGCCGGGCGCTCAAAAATCGCTGGCTGATCGGAATGGGCATTGGCGTTGGCGGCAACGTGCTGTTGATGTTGTTGCTCCATTACTGGCCCGGCCCGATCTCGTTTGGGCCGGCGCTGATCCTGTTTTCGCTATCCGCCTCGCTCCCGTTGTCGATGCGCCGCGTCGCGCCCAAAACGCCCCGAATCTCGCCTTACCTCATTGCCGTGCTACTCATCGGCGCATTGTTCCGGCTGCCCAACCTCGGCTACAGCGAATTTCAGGGCGACGAGGGAATCATTATGGTTCGCGCTGCCGCCGCGCTCACCGGCGACGACGCCGAATTGTTTTTGCACCAAAAAGGGCCCGTCGAAATCTTGCTGCCGATGGCCGCCTGGACGCTCGGCGGCGCGCTCGACGAGTTTTGGGCGCGGTTGCCCTTTGCCTGGGCCGGTCTGCTGGGGCTGGCAACGATATTCGAGTTGGGACGGCGCTGGTTTGGCCCGGCCGGCGGGCTGGTCGCCGGGCTGCTGCTGGCGATCAATGGGTTTCACGTCGCCTTTGGCCGCATCGTCCAGTACCAGGATGTCGTGGTCTGGATGGGCTTGTTATCGCTCCTCGTCCTCGACGAGTACCGCGTGCAGCGGCGACGGTGGGCGCTGCTGCTGGGCGCCGCTTTCCTGGCCGCCGGCGCGCTGGCCCATTACGACGCCATCCTCTTTGCCCCGGCCGCGGCCATGCTCGCCCTGCGCTGGACGCCGGGGCAACGATGGCGGTGGGTCGAGATCAAAGCGGGGCATTACCTCTATCCCTTACTCGTTGGTCTGACAATCTTGGCAGTGTTCTATGTGCCATTCGTGCTCGATCCCAACTTTGGCAAGACCGCCAGCAACCTCGCCGGGGGGCGTGTGCGCGGCGGCCTGCATTTCAACGCCGGGCAAGCCTGGACAATGAGCACCGTCTACAATTCGAGCTATTACGTGATCGTGCTGCTGGCGCTGGCTCTGGCCTCACTGTGGGCGTGCAAATCGCTGCCCCAGACGTGGTACGCCTGGGCGCTTTTTGCCGCGCCGTTCTTTTTCTACCTGATCATTGTTTTCGACCCGCGCACGCATCTCTACACCTGGTACCCCGGCGCGGCGCTGCTCGCCGGCGCGGCCGCCGCCGGCCTGTGGAAACGCCTTCGCGGCGCAACCTGGCGCCGGGGTGTAATGACCGTGAGCGCGTTGATTTACATTCTCTTTGCCGGTTATACCTGGATAATGTTTATCGATCACCAGCCCGAATACCAGCGCACCTGGCCCGAAAACAAACGCCGCCTGTACTGGACGACATATACCGCCATGCCGGTCTATGGACGTTTTGGCTTTCCGCACCGCGCCGGCTGGCACGCGATCGCCGCGCTGATCGCCGAGGGCGTGATCGAGGGGCGATATGCCAGCAACGAAGAACAGGAAATCACCGACTTTTACACCAGGCAAACCCCGCGCACGCACTGCGCCAAACCCAATGTGTACATTGTTGCCGAGCGGGTACAAGATCGAATCCGCATCGACTGGGACGAGCTGGAACGCGATTACACCCTGGCCGGCGTGGTCACGGCCTTTGGCGAGCCGCGCATCCGCTGGTACACGCCCGGCGACGTCGCCGAGGTGCTGCGCGTCGACCAGGCCGATTATCGCCAGTGGTGGACGCCGGAACAGGTCGCGCCGCCGGCCGCGCGCGGCCAACATCGCGTGCATTACGTGCTCGACGACCAGATCGAGTTACTCGGCTACGACCTGCGCGCCGGTCAGGCCAGGCCGGGCGGCTGGTTCGAGGTGACGCTGTATTGGCGCGCGTTGACGCCGCTGACGCGCAACAGCCAGGTTTTTGTCCACCTCTACGACGGGCAAACGCTGTGGGCGCAGCACGACGGCGCGCCAGAATGCGCCGTCATGCCGACCACGCGCTGGGAGCCGGGGCAGGTGATCCCCGACCCGCACCTGGTTATGATCCGGCCCGACACGCCGGCCGGATCGATGTCGGTGCTGGTGGGAATGTACGACCTGCTGACCCTGGAACGACTGCCCACACCGGGCATGGTCAATAACCTCATTCCTCTGACCGAGATCGAGATTCAAGATGAGTGAGCCAGACGCGCGCAAGCACATCGAACGGGGTAACAACCCGCCGGGTCGCGCTGCGAACGCATTTTACAATAAATCTCGTATATTCATCAACACACACTGGCCCGACCTGGCGGTCTTGATCGTGTACATTGTCCTCAGCCTGGCCATGTGCTGGCCGCTGCCCGCGCAGTTTGGCGCGCGTCTGGCGGGCGCGCACTCGGACGCGCGCGTGTTTCAATGGAACAACTGGTGGATCAAGCAGGCCGTGTTGGCGCTAAAAAACCCAATGCGCACCGGCGCCATCTATTACCCCTCCGGCGCCTCGCTGTCGAGCCACAACACCAATTGGGTCAGTTCGCTGATCGCTTTGCCCCTCGATCTGCTTTTTGGCCCGGTGGCAGCCTACAACCTCACCTTTTTGCTCACCCTGTTCCTCGCCGCTTTTGCAATGTACCTGCTGGTGCGACACCTGACCCGGCAGCGCGGCGCGGCGCTGGTGGCCGGGCTGATTTTTGCCTTTTTCCCCTACCACCTCTCCGGCAACTGGGACGGGCAAATGAACCTCGCCAACATCCAATGGCTGCCCTTGTTCGCGCTCTTTTGCCTGCGCACGGTGCGCCGGCGCAGATGGCGCGACGCAGTGTGGGCCGGCATCTTTTTGGCCCTGTCCGGCCTCGACTGCCTGTTCTTCCCAATCTTTGCGGGCATGTGGGCGCTGATCTATGCGCTCTATGTGTTGTCGTTCGAGCGGCGCGCGCTCGACCGGCGGCTGTTCAAATTGGGCGGCGCCGGCGCGCTGGTCGCCCTGACGCTGCTCGCGCCGGTCATGATCCCGGCGCTGGCTGACGCCCGGCGCGGTTCGACCGAATCGGCGCTCAACTATTACGCCACGGAAAAATCGACCGACCTGCTGGCCTTTGTGCTGCCCAGCACACAGCACCCATTGCTGGGACGGCTCGTAGCCCCGATCTATGCCGGATTCCAGCACTGGCGTCCGGCGTTTCTGGGCGTAACGCCGCTGCTGCTGGCATTGTGGGGCCTGCTGCGCGGGCGCAAAAAAGCCGTCTTGTGGGGCGCGGCGCTGCTGTGGTTTGCGCTGCTGTCCCTGGGTACCACCTTGACCATTCAGGGCGTCGAATACACAAAAGTACCGATGCTTTACGATATTTTAACCAAATGGATTCCGGCGCTCAAGATCATCCGGCAGGCCAGCCGGTTCAACATCATGGTCATGTTTTCGCTGTCCGTCCTGGCAGGGCTGGGCTGCGCCGATCTGTGTGCGCGACGACACGGCGTCATCGCCGGCGCACTTGGGGCGATCATTTTGTTCGAGTACCTGGCCTGGCCCTGCCCCACCCTGCCCGCCGAGGTCTCGCCATTTTACACCCAACTGGCGCAAGAGACGGGCGATTTTGCGATCCTCGAACTGCCGCTCGACGACTTTTACTCTCGCCGTTCGCTCTATGCGCAGACGATCCACGGCGCCAAATTGGTCAACGGCTACCTGGCCCGCGTCCCCGCCCACGCGCACGATTTTGTCCAGGGCAACGCGCTGCTGAAAAAGCTGTTCATCCGCATGGAGGTCGATCCCCGCCTGATCGACCTCGAACGCGAGATCGGCCTGCTGCGCGCCAACGGCATCCGCTATGTCGTCATCCAAAAGCAGCCGCTCCCACCGCACCCGGCGGTCGAGGCCGGCGTGCAGGCCGGGTGGCGCGAGTTGTTCGGCCCGGACGTGTTTTACGAGGACGCGGACATTGCCGTCTACCGGCTGACTGCGCCCCGGCTGCCGCCCGCCGAGGCCGGCAAGCCGGTCAACGACGACCTCGCGCTGGTCGAGGTGCAAACGCGCCGCGTCGAGGCGGCCGGGCGGCAGTGGCTGCGCGTCGATGTTTTGTGGAGCGCGCGGCAAAAAATGACCCGCGATTACCGTTGCCAATTGTCTATCTTTGATGGTCAAGGAATTGAAACGACGTTCGACGATCTGATCTCGCCGCGTTTCCCCACCTCACGCTGGACGCCGGGGCTGCTCGTCGCCGAACGCTATGCGTTGCCGATCCCGGCCGCGCTGCCGCCGGGCGAATACCGGCTGGCGATGACGCTTTCGGATGGCCGGCAAGAGACGGCATATACGACGTCGATCGTCGCGCCGCCAGAGGCGACATCGCTCAGTCCGGCGCTCGACGAGATGCAGGCCAGCGCCGACGTCACCTTTGCCGGCCGGCTGTGGCTGATCGGCTATACGGCGGCGCAGGACGGCGGGCAGCTCAAACTCGATCTGTACTGGCAGGCGCTGCGGGCCATGGCGGTCGATTACAAAATGTTTGCGCACCTGATCGACCCCAACGACGATGCGATTGTCGCGCAGAGCGATTGGATGCCGCGCGACTGGTCTTATCCCACCTCATTGTGGGACCGCCGGGAAATGTTCATCGACCGGGTTGTGTTGGATGTCGGCGGCGTTGCCCCGGGCCAATACCGGCTGGCCCTGGGCGTGTACCGGCCGGGCGGTGATCGCCTGACGGCGGTGGACGGCGCGGGGCGCGAGATCGCGGACCATCGCGCGCTCATGGCGCAAATGGTCGAGGTGCGAGCGCCATGAGCAGACAAGGCGAAATTTTTGTCGCCACGGCGCTGCTGGCGATCATGTTTGCCCTAATGATCACCAGCGCCGTGCAAAAATCACCCACCTATGACGAACAGGTTTATATCTCGCGCGGTTACGCCTTTGTCAAACGAGGCGACCTGCACATCCTGGTCGGCGAGCCGGTGCTGCTCAACGCGCTCAACGCGCTGCCGCTGCTGGCGCTGCCGGGCGTCCGTCTGCCCACCGGCCAACCGGCGTGGGCGGGCGACAATTTTCACCCCATCGCCGAGGCGTTCATGTGGCAGGTCAACGCCAACGCCGATCAAATGCTGTTCCTGGCCCGCGCGCCGACGATGCTGCTCGCGTTGCTGCTGGCCGTTTTTGTCTACCGCTGGGCGCGAGAGGCGTTCGGTCGCGCGGCGGCGCTGCTGTCACTGGCGCTGTGCGTGTTCGACCCCAACTTGCTCGCCCACGGGCGGCTGGCCGCCACAGATCTCGGCTCGACGGCGCTCATTTTCATCTGTACCTATTGGCTGTGGCAATTGCTGCGCCGGCCGTCCTGGGGCAACGTGCTGTGGAGCGGCTTTTTTTTCGGGCTGGCGCAGGCCGCGCGATTTTCGGCGCTGCTCTTTGCGCCGGGCTTTGCCCTGCTCTTTGCCGCGCGCGTCCTCTCGCCGGCGCCTTTTGCGCTGCCCCGGCGCGGCGCAAGCGTCGAGGTGCGGCCAACGCCATCCCCCCAGCCCCGGTGGAAGCGCCTGGTCTGGCTGGCGGCGGCCGGCGCGCTGATCGTGCTGATCGGTTATGCGACTTTGTGGGCTGTACACGGCTTTCAATGGACGCCGGTCCGTGGCGCGACGACCTGGCCCGTGCCGGCGGCATCTTTGTGGGAACAATTGCGCTACATTTCGGGGCGTCTGTCCGGCGACAAGGATCCCGTGACCGGTTTTTTGCTGGGCGAGTTGTATGTGGGCGGCAAATGGCAATATTTTCCGGTGGCGTGGCTGCTAAAAACCCCGCTGCCGACATTGGCGCTGTGGCTGACCGCCGTTTTCGGCAGCCTCCGTTCTGCGCTGCGACGCGCCGGACCGGATCGCCGGCCGGGGTTGGCCCTCTGGCTGCCCCCGCTGCTCTATTTTTTGATTACCTTGAACAGCAAACTCAATCTTGGTTATCGCTACATTTTGCCCGTGCTGCCTTTTGCCATCGTGCTGGCCGGGCGGTGTGGAGCATGGGCGGTCGAGCGCATCTCGACGCTGGGCGGAGAACGTCGCGCGCTGGCGACATCGTTGGCCGCGCTGGCGGTCGGCTGGGCGGTGTGGAGCGGGATCGACATTTGGCCGCATTATCTGGCCTTTTTCAACGAGCTGGCCGGCGGCCCCGACGGAGGCTGGCGCTACCTGGTCGATTCAAACCTCGATTGGGGCCAAGACCTCAAACTGCTCAAACGATGGGCAGACGAGCATCACGTCGCCAAGATCAAGCTGGCTTATTACGGCGAGGGCGTCCCCGCGTATTATGGGCTGGACATAGAGCCGCAAATTTGCTCCCCCGACCGCTGGCAGCACCCCCTGTACCACGATCTCTATTTCGACGACCCCGCGCCCGGCGTATACGCGATCAGCGCCAACCTGCTTCAGGGGCGCAATCTGGCGCGCCCGGAGACCTATCGCTGGTTCCGCGAGCGCGCCCCGGTGGACAAGGTGGGGTATTCGATTTTCATTTACGAGGTCCCCCGGTGGGGAGATGAGGCAGTGATCGCGCTGTCGGGGTTGTCGCCGCCGGACATTCGCGCCGAGGATTACGCGCTGCTCGGCGGCAATGATGTGCGCGTGCTGTGGTTCGACGCCGCGCGGTCGGCGCTTTTTCCGTCCGGCGATCAGCCCACGTTCTCGTTTGTGCCTGGTGAAATGGAAACGCCCCCGGCGCTCGTACATTTGGGGGCAGGCGCTTTGCTTCGCTCAAGCACACTCCGCGACGGCCGCCCGCTGCGTATTTTCAAAAATATAGATCGTGTTGATGCGCTACGTTACATTGATTCCCTTGATTTCGCGGCCTGGTATATGCCCGCGTCGACATTTGCGCCCGGCGATCCGGCCGGGCATGGCGCGCCGTTGGGCGCGCCGGTGCGGTTTGGCTGTGTCGAATTGCTGGGCTATGAATCGAGCCAAAGCAATGCGCTGCCCGGCGAGAGGTTGACGTGGATCACGTACTGGCGCGTCGTCGAGCCGGCAGCAGAGCCGCTGACGCTGTTTGTCCACCTGCTCGACGCCGGCGGCGTCAATCGCGCGGGCGAGGATCGCGGGGACGTATGGTATGATAACTGGCGGCGCGGCGACGTATTTGCGCAGCTAGAAGAGATTCAGCTGCCGGCCGAGTTGGCGGCCGGACGTTATCAAGTCGAGATCGGCTGGTACACGCCGAGGACGATGGCGCGGCTGCCGGTGCTCAAAGAGGGGCAAGAGATCGCCGACCGGATATTGTTGGCGCCGGTGACGATAGCCGACCGGTGAGAAAAAACAATTGCCGTGAATAGTTGCGCGGCCGGCGCGACCTTGACAACAAACCACCTCCATTGTAGAATGTCAACACGAACCTGGACGAGCAATTGAATGACTCGTTCACGTAATCCAATTCACAGAGGAGCTGTCTATGACACGTCAAGTTGTTTCTACCCCCCATGCGCCGGCGGCAGTCGGGCCGTATTCTCAAGCCATCAAGATCGACCAGCTGGTGTACACCGCCGGGCAGTTGGGTATGGACCCGCAAACCGGCAAACTGGTCTCCGGCGGCGTTCAGGCTCAAACCCGCCAGGCGCTCACCAACCTGCAAGCCGTTCTCGATGCCGCCGGTGCCTCGATGGACACGGTGATCAAGACCACCGTCTTTATGGACGACATGCATGATTTCCAGGCAATGAACCAGGTCTATGCCGAGTTCTTTGCCCAAGCGCCGCCGGCGCGCTCGGCGGTGCAGGCCGCGGCGCTCCCGCTGGGCGGGCTGGTCGAGATCGAAGCGGTTGCGGTCATCGACCAATCATGACCGAGACCTCATGTTTGCCCGCCTGAACCTCGAACGGCTGGTCACGGCCATCGTACTCGTTGCCGTGTTTGCGATGGCCGTGCGTGTGCCGGCCAGCCCGGACACATGGTGGCACTTGCGCTGCGGCGAGGTGCAGTGGCAAACCCGCGCGGTGCTCAAATCCGATCTGTTTTCGCACACCGCGCAAGGCGCGCCCTGGGTCAACCAAAGCTGGCTGCCTCAATTGGCAATGTACGGCCTGTGGACACTGGGCGGCTTTCCAGCCCTGGCCCTGGCCGTCGCGGCCCTGGTTGCCGGCGCGGTCGCCCTGATTCTGGCCGCCTCTGAGGCGCCGGGGCGTTACGGTTACCTGTGGCGCGCCCTGGTCGTCATTTGGGCCGCCATCTCGACGGGGCGCGTGTGGGCGGCGCGCCCGCACCTGATCTCCTTTTTGCTCACCGCCGCGTGGCTCTATTTACTCGATCGACACCGCGCGGGCAAGCCGAAGGCGCTGTACTGGCTGCCAGGGCTGATGGCGCTGTGGGCCAACAGCCACGGCGGTTATATCGTCGGCTTTTTGCTGCTCTGCGCCGAGATCGGCGGCCAGGTATTGGACTGGCTGCCGGCGCGCCGAACGAGTTCACTCTGGCCGCGCATCAAGCCGTTCGTCCTCCTGACTCTGCTCGCGGCACTGGCGGCATCGATCAACCCACAGGGTCTTGGTCTGCTCTTGTTTCCCTTTCAGACCTTGAGCAGCCCGGCTCAACAAAACTATGTCGCCGAATGGGCTTCGCCCGACTTTCACGCCGCCGATATGCTGCCTTTTTTGGGGCTGCTTTTAGCCACGTGGAGCGCGCTGGTGTTCAGCACCCGGCCGGTCAACGGCGCCGAGTGGCTCCGGCTGCTGGGCTTTTCGGCGATGGCGCTCCGTTCGGGCCGCTATCTGGGATTGTGCGCCCTGGTCATGGCGCCACTGTTGGCGCAGCACGGCGCCGCCGCGCTGGCGCGATTTGGGTTGCCCGGCGGCAACAATGTTCGATCGCGGCCAACGCGAGGGCATCCGGCGATCAACTGGCTGCTGCTCGCGCTCATTGTAACCGCGTCCGTCCTCAAAATCGCCCGTCCCCTCGACGCCGCGCTGATCGAACGCATTCACCGGCAGTCCTTTCCCGTCGACGCCGTTGACTATATGCAGCAACGCCAACTGCCCGCCACGCTGTTCAACGAATACGCCTGGGGCGGATACCTGATTTGGCGTCACATTCCCGTCTTTATCGACGGGCGCGCCGACCCTTATGGCGATGCGCTGATCACTGCCTATCGCAACGCCATTTCGGCACAGCCGGGCTGGGAGCAAACGCTAGATTCATCCGGCGTCCACACGGCATTGCTCGCCGCCAACAGCCCTCTGGCAATGGTGATGGAAACAAACGCCGGTTGGAAAAATGTGTACCGGGACGACATCGCCGTCCTTTATGTAAAAACACTCGCCCACCGTTGATCGGAGACAAACGCTGCGGCATAAAATACTTTATGTCAAAATTGAATAGACAACGTAGGCGTTTGATGATATAATCGAATCCAGTGGCTACCCTGGGGGAGCTGATCGAGATCATCCAGCCATTTTGGGAGCGCCAGATGGCCCAGTACAAGTTCAAATGCCGCCCTTGCCCGCCCCACATCCGCCGACAATGTATCCAAGAAGCGCACGTCTCGCCTGCGGCAAAACGGATCATCATCCAATCATTTGAAGCAAGAACAGACACGCAAGCGACCTGGGATCTGCTGCAACACAATTGCCTGCTCGTCCGCCGCGAAAACATGCCCACCATCGCGCCGGTGTCACGCAAGGGAGGTTTGCGAGATCGCCTTTTTGGCCCAGAGCCGCCTCCTGCCCAGGAAGACAAAGCATCTCAACAACCGCCCCCCAGCCAGCAGCTGCCCGTGGTCAAACCATACCAGCCGCGTTCCCCGGCTGCTGAACCCACAACGTCTCAGCCGACCACTCAAACAGTCTCGCAGACCAGGTTCATCCGCACCCAACGCCCGGCCGATCGCGCCAGAACACCTACGCCTCGGACGGTTCATTTGCCCAGGCCGCAAACACCCGTTTCCAAGGCGCCAATCCTGCGCTATCCGCGCGCCCGGCAGCCGCACGTCGTTGCCAACGAACAACCCGGACCGAGAATACTGGTCTCGCAGGTGATCGGCCACCGCATCTCGCTGCCCACCGACGGCGAGTTGGTGCTGGGGCGCTTTGATCCGTTCACCAAAATCAAGCCCGACATTGACTTGACATTTGAAGACCGGATCACCAGGGGCATTTCGCGCCGCCACGCCCAAGTGATCGGTTGGCAAGGACACTATGCGATCAAGGATTTGGGCAGCACCTTTGGCACCTGGGTCAACGACAAACGGTTGTCGCTAGAACAAAAACAACCCTTGCGCATCGGCGATATGATCCGGCTGGGTAATTGTGTCCTATTTCTGGACCGTCCGCCAAACCTATGGAAAACGCCGTTGTCTCTGGAACGCTGCTTTTTCTATTCCACGTTTTCGGGACAATACCTGGCCATCCCGGCCAAACCGGCGATCGTCATCGGGCGCGCCGACGCCGGCCTGGGGTTCAAGCCGGACATCGATCTCGGCGCAGAAGAAGAAGCGGCGTCAGCCGTCTCACGACGACATGCCAGACTACTTTGGCGAAACGGGCAACTCGTCGTCCAAGATTTGGGCAGCACACAACACACCGCGATCGATGGACGCCAGGTGCCCATCGGCGCCAAGACGCCCATCTTGCCCGGACAGCATTTGTGGTTGGGGGGATACACCATCGCTTTTGATATGGTCGAGTGATCTCGCCCCTACTGAAACACAACACACCATATTCCATTGAGGAGCATCACGATGAAAGGCAGCACAGCCGCTATCGGCAACATGCCCCCAAGAATCATTTGGGAGCCAGACAACAAAGAAATGATCTTGATTTCGGGCGGTGAATTCTTGATGGGACGAGACGACGGGCAGGATGACGAACGTCCGGCGCATACAGTTTATGTATTGCCATTCTACATCGACCGTTATCCTGTTACGCAACAAGAATACCATCGCTTTGTTCAGGCAACGGATCATCCGATCCCAAGGTACGATGTCGAGTGGGTCGATTCGAGCGCCTATAATTGGGACTCGGATACCCGCACGCCGCCGCCGGACAAACTCGACCATCCCGTTGTCCTGGTCACCTGGGGCGACGCGCTGGCTTACAGCCAATGGGCGCAAAAACGCCTGCCCACCGAAGCCGAGTGGGAACGCGCGGCGCGCGGCACAGACGGACGTCGTTGGCCCTGGGGCGACAAACTGAAAGAGGAAAATTGCAACACCCGTTACCTCGATCTCGGCCAGACCACGCCCGTTCACCAGTTCTCCCCGCAAAGCGACACCCCTGAAGGAGTCGGAGATCTGATCGGCAACACCTGGGAGTGGACCGGATCACTTTACCGGCCATACCCATTTGACGAGAACGACGGGCGGCAGGACCCCAGCGCGCCGGGGTGGCGCGTCTTGCGCGGGGGGTCGTGGCTCAACGATTTTTCACAGGCCAATTCGACCACCCGGCTCGACGGCGACTTTTTGTTCTATACCAACGTCGGCTTTAGGTGCGCCATCTCGGTCAGCGTGGTCCAAGATGCGCTGTACGCAGCGTTTATCGATGAATGTCAAAGTTCATCTTGATCCACTCAGACTCTGGTTCACGCCTGACCCAGTCGATCCTGGAGTGCATACATGCCGCAATACCTCAAATATCCAGACCCAATTCTGCCCCAACCGCGCGACATAGAGCCGCCTGGGCCGAGAATTCTCGTCTCCCAGGCGCTGGGACATCGCATTTTGCTGCCCGAAGATGGCGAACTTGTGCTGGGACGCTTTGACCCGACCTATAAAGTCAAACCGGACATCGATCTGACGGCTGAAGACAAAGCCGCGTGGGGCATTTCTCGACACCACGTGCGGCTTGTCGGCTGGCGGGGGCAATATGAAATCGAGGATATGGGGAGCAGCAACGGCACCTGGGTCAACGATGAACAAATCGAGTCCGGGCGCAAAGTCCCGCTCACGGTGGGCGACCAGGTACGCCTGGGCGGCAGCATTTTCTATTTCGACCGCCCGCCGACGATCTGGAAAATGCCCATCACCCGGCAACAAGGCTTTTTCTATGTCACCTTTACCGGACACTATTACCCGCTGCCCGGCCAAAAGACGATCCTGGTTGGACGTTCCGACTCTAAACTCGGTTTCAAGCCCGACATTGCGCTGAATGACGAAGACGAGTCGATCACCGTTGTCTCGCGCAAACACATCAAATTGACGCTTCGCGGCGAACAATACATGGTCGAGGATATGGGCAGCTCGTTTGGCACCAGGTTGGACGGGACCAAAGTCTACGCCGGGATCAAAATCCCCCTCCATCCAGGACAGCACTTGTGGCTGGGCGGATACACACTGGCCTTTGATGTGATCGCCAAGCCGACCGCCCCGCCATCGACAGGCGCAAAAACAGCCCCACTGCTCTAGTGGGGCTGTTTGGTGGGCCTTGCCGCGCGCCGTGCTTATTCTTCGATCCCCGCCAAATCGATCGCTGTGGCCGCAATCGGCGCCAAAGTTGTCAACATCTCTAAATCTCTGGCGTCAAAGGGCTGCCCGGAGAACTTGTTGACCACTTCGATCACGCCCAACATGATCCCGCGACTGATCAACGGCACGCAGGCCAAAGACTGGGTGCGAAATTGAAACGTACTGTCAACGGTCGACGAAAAACGCTCATCCTGAACAATGTCGTTGGCAATCACCGGCTCGCGATGCTCGACCACCCAGCCGGCGATCCCTTGCTCCCGCCGCATGCGGTGTCCTTGCAACTTGGCCGCAAGCACGCCGCGAACCAACACAAAAACCAACTCGTCGGTATCGGGATCGAGCAAAATCAAAGACCCATCGGCCGCATCGACCACGCGCAAGGCCTCATACATGATCCGGTCCAACAAAGGCTGAAGCTGCTCTCGCGTATCCAAATTGGCAATCACCTGCTGCAACCCACGCACCGACTTGAGACAACCGCGCAAAGCGGCATTCTCTTCATCCAACTCTTGATTGTCTTGCTGCAACCGTTGATTTTCATCTTGCAGAAAACGCAATGTGGTAGACACAGCGCCAATGCCATCTGCCATCTCAGCCTCCCTGTCGATACGTCCCCTCGATAAAACACTTGATCCCGTTGACAATGCCCGTCGCCACCCAAGCCGACCTTTTTGTCAACAAAACCCGGTCGGCGCGCATAAACCCAATCTCTATGATCGCGCCCGGCGTCTCGGGCGCAATTTCATAAAAAGCATGATATTCGGTCATATCATACGTAATACTGTTCTGGTGAAATGGAAGCCCTGTTGCTTCCTGATACCTGGCGATCAAACAAGAAACCAGGCGATCCTCGATATCGGGCACCAGGCTGGATGAAACCCGCGCCACCTTGAAACCCGACGCCTCGGCCACATTGCACGAATCGGCGTGAATCGAAACCAAAGCCGCGGCCTCGTACCCGTCCAGTTTGGGCGAAAACTCGGCCAACATTTCGGCATTGTACCCCGAAAGCGCCAGTTGAGAAACGACACGCTGGGCGACGTCGAGATTGATCTCGACCTCTTGCAGCCCATCCGGGCAAACAGCGCCGACATCGTTCTGCCAGTGTCCAACCACAATGCCGATCTTGAGCGGCCGCTGCTGCGCGGCAACCGAGGTTTGGGTCCTGGCCGGCAACGGGGTCATCAATGGCACGGCGGTCGGCGCCGGGATCATCGGCTGCGGCGTTTTCAGCGCCACCAACTGCGTCGCCGTCATCGAGTCGGCCACAGCCGCCGGATTCTGCACCATCCAGGCCACGCGCAAACCCAAATAAATGATCGCCAGCAAGACAACAACCAGCGCGGCAATCAAAATCCGCTGCACGCCCTCGAGCATATTTCGACGAATCAACGACATCTCTCAACCTGACCCCAATAAAAGGCTCTATTGTCCGGGCAAAAACGAAATTGGATTGCGCAAAACGCCCTTGTACCTTATCTCGAAATGCAAATGCGGCCCGGTCGAACGACCGGTGCTGCCGCGCGCGCCGATCAGCTGCCCGCGCTCGACCGACTCACCGGCATTGACATAAAACCCGTACAAATGCGCGTAATATGTCACAAACCCATTTCCATGATCGATGACCACCAGATTGCCGTAACCATTGCTGTCCCAGGCGGCGTACATGACCACCCCGGCGTCCGAGGCAACGACGCCTTCGCCGTGCGCGCCGGCAATGTCGATCGCCCGATGAAGCTCCCAGTATCCCTGCGAAATATACCCGCCGGTCGGCCAAACCCAGTTGCCCGTCCCATGCTGGGCATCGGCAGGCGCCGAACCGCCAAAAGAATGGTGCAAACGCGGCTCGAACGTCTTGACGCCGCCGGGCACGATCAGCTTTTGCCCCGGCTCAACCAGCGGAGCGTCCGAGTCCAGACCATTGTACTCGCAATCGACGATCGCCGACGCCGGAACCTGATAGCGGGAGGCAATGTCGGCCAACGTTTCGCCGTCCGCAACCGTGTGATAAACGCCATCCACGGGCAAGATGGTCAATTCCTGCCCCGTATAGATCAAATCAGGTGCCTCTTCCAGCTCGTGATTGGCCCACAGCAGCGTGTTCGGTTTCAACCCAAAACGCCCGGCAATGGTCAAAAGATTGTCGCCGGCGGCCACGGTATAGGTGATCACCCCTTTGCGCGCGCGTTCCGGGATGATCGTCTGCGGCACCGCCGCAAGGAACAACCGCTGAACCAGGGTCACGCGGACAGGGGCAGCCGGAAGCGGTCGCTCGGCCTGCGTGCGCAGTTCTACCTTGCGTCCCAAACCATGCACATCCAGCGACGGCGTGCTAGTAGCCTGCTGTGTCGGCGCCCCGGTCGGATAAGCGACGTCAACGGGCGGCAAAAGCCGGGTCAGGTCAAGCCTGGGCCACATCACGGCGCACGCGATCAATAAAAGCAGGCCAATATGAAAAAATCCACGCGCCAGCAAAGGATAAAAGGCAGACCTCATCCCCCGCAAGCGCGTGTTGAGCCAATCGAGACCGGCATAAAATGGCGGTTTACGCTCCACCATAACTTTGGGTTTCCTTGGGTTAGACCGCCCCCTTGTTCAACATTGCCAAAAATTCGGCATTGTTTTCGGTGCTTGATATCCGATCGATCAAAACAGAGGTCGCATCGGCCATATCATACCCGGCGCCCTTTGGAGGCGATGTCATCAATTGAGCCAACATCCGTCTCATTAACCATACCCTAGATAGGGTACTTTTGTCAAGTAGCAATTCTTCACGCCGGGTGCTGGAACGGTCAATATCAAAAGCAGGATAAATCCGGCGCTCGGCCAGGCGCCGATTCAGATGCAACTCCATGTTGCCCGTACCCTTGAACTCTTCATAGATCAGATCGTCCATGCGGCTGCCGGTATCGACCAGACAAGTCGCCACGATCGTCAGACTGCCGCCCTCCTCGATGTTCCTCGCCGCGCCGAAAAAATGCTTGGGCGGATAAAGCGCCGCCGGGTCCATACCGCCGGACAGGGTGCGCCCGCTGGGCGGGACAATCATATTATAAGAGCGCGTCAGGCGGGTGATCGAATCCAACAAAATCACGACATCGCGCCCATCCTCGACCAACCGCTTGGCGCGATTCAAAGCCATTTCGGCGACGCGCACATGATCGCGCTCCGGCTCGTCAAAAGTCGAGGCCACAACCTCGGCGTCGACAGAGCGATCCATATCGGTGACTTCTTCGGGGCGTTCGCCGATCAGGCAGACCATCAAATGCACGTCATTATAATTGGCCGTAATGCCATTGGCAATCTGTTTCAAGATCATCGTCTTGCCGGCTTTGGGCGGCGACACGATCAGCCCTCGCTGACCGCGGCCAATCGGCGACACCAAATTGATCATCCTCGGCGCGATCGGGTGTTTTCCCGTCTCCAAATCAAACCGCTCGTCGGGAAAAATGGGGGTCAACCGCTCGAAACGTGGACGTCGCTTGGCCTCTTCGGGGTCCAGGCCGTTCACCGCGTCGATGCGCAACAGGCCAAAATACTTTTCCGTGTCTTTGGGCGGGCGCACCTGACCGATGACCATATCGCCGGTGCGCAGACCAAAGCGCCGAATCTGGGACTGCGAGACGTAAATATCTTCCGAAGAGGGCAAAAAACCTCTGGGGCGCAAAAAACCCAGGCCTTCATCCACAACATCCAGGATACCGCCGCCAAAATTGTATCCCTGCTGTTCGGCCTGGGTGCGCAGCAAGCGCATAATCAAATCATATTTTTTGAGCCGGCTAAAGCCCGAAGTGCCCATCTCGCGGGCCAGATCGCGCAAATCTTGTAATGTTTTTAAATCCAATTCACCAAAGGATAACATAAAACAACTCCATACTAATTGGCGGTCACGGTCATTGCGAACCCGCCGTACCGCGCCATAACTTCAAAAAAACAGGAACGCCAAAACGTGATCGGGCGCACCGCGCCCAACAAAGTCTCAATGGGGATAACTTGGCTGTGGCTAACGAGTTTTTTCTTGGAGCAAATTTCAACTTTTGGCTCTCTAATCCCTGACTTGGGTCAACAACCCGGCCCAAGACAATGAAAACCATGATTGTTTGAAACGTCAGGAAGGCTCTGTTGGTTCCGGTTTAGTTGGGTCAGGCTTTGAGAACCAAAACGGGGCTGAGTCAAAGGGGCTTGCCTGGATCAAGATTCGCAGATTCTGCCATTCAAGAAAACCGCCTGGAAAAAAGTAGGATGTCGCAGAATGCTGCAATTTGCAAGAACGCAAACAGGTATCGTATAATGCCTGTATTATATCATCTTTTCCAAGACACGTCAAATGTCTATTATTTTTCTCAAAATAACACCAATTTCATCTCCCGCGCCAGAACCCACCGGCGAAATCAGGTTTACTTAACTTGCCTTAAATTTTGACCGGGTTTGCAACGCGCTGCAAACCGCTTCTCGCTCGTAGCTGTAGGTTATATTGGTAAAAAAAATCGAACATGTGGTACTAGAAACATCAAGGCAACACCGAGCGGGTGAAAACAACTTGCCAACTCGAAACGATTTTGCTACAATACACACGTTCATCTCCTGAGCGTCTAGCCACCTGACCTGGACAAACCAGCCGGGCACATGCCCTAACTCTCAAATGTCCCTGTGCGCAGCGACATCTGCTGCATCAAGGCCTGAGAATTTGGGCGCTGTTTTATTTCTTGCATTACATCTGACAACCTTGTTTCGACGGCTCAACCTCATCGCTTTGGGCTAGGTGGCGAACGAGAATTCAGTGTATTGCCTCTTGTGCCGTTCTGGTGTAACCTCTCAATACAAGCTCATTTGGCCTGTGTACCTAACCCGTGAGATTTGTCTTTTGCGATAATTTTTCGCCCGACTTGACCGGGGCAGGTTCGCAATGAACATTCAACCACAGCAATGCGCCACACGACCACCGCAAGATCGGCGGGGCAGCGATGATTTTGCCCTGTTCGTCTGGCCTGCATCGAGTCTTTTATATCCAGGGGAGGAAAAGACAACCTTGTACCGGGAGCAAAATGATGGAAAACGCAAATAAGGTCTGGCAAGCAGCATTGGGCGAGTTGGAACTGCAAATGACCAGGGCGACATTCAATACCTGGCTGAAACCGACCAAGGTTGTTGCCTATGACCAGGACAATCTCGTACTGGGGGTCCCCAACGGATACATCAAAGATTGGTTGGAAAATCGTTTGTATACCCCGATCCAGCGCACCGTGTCTGGCATTCTCGCCAAGCCCATCGACGTCCAATTCATCGTCTGGCCTGACGAACAAGGGATCGAGCAGACAGATGATTTGCCGCTGCTGAACAACGAAAACACCACCCACACCGACTTGATGCAACCCGGCCCGGCCAACGGCAATGGGCATAAAACCAACGGCAACGGACACGCCTCACTCAACCCCAAATACACGTTCGACACCTTTGTCGTCGGCTCCAGCAACAGGCTTCCCCACGCCGCCGCGCTGGCCGTCGCCAACTCGCCGGCACAGGCCTACAACCCGCTCTTTTTGTACGGCGGCGTTGGCCTGGGAAAAACACACCTCTTGCACGCCATCGGCCACAGCTGCCAGGCGCGCAACCTCAAAGTGCTGTACATCTCTTCGGAGCAATTTACCAACGACCTGATCACGGCGATCCGCACTCAGGATACAGAAGCGTTCAGGAACAAATATCGCAACCCCGATGTCTTGCTCATCGACGATATTCAATTCATCGCCGGCAAAGAGAGCACGCAAGAAGAGTTTTTTCACACTTTTAACACGTTACACGCCGCAAACAAACAAATTGTATTGACCAGCGACCGCCCGCCCAAGGCCATCACCACCCTCGAAGAACGTTTGCGCTCGCGTTTTGAATGGGGACTCGCCGCCGATATTCAACCGCCAGATTTGGAAACCCGGATCGCGATTTTGCAGTTCAAAACCAGAGATCAGGGCTATGCGGTGTCGGAACAGATCATCAACCTCATCGCACAACAGGTCGTCAGCAACATCCGCGAGTTGGAAGGCGCACTCAACAAGATCGTCGCCTATGCGGACTTGATGCAGGTCACGCCAAGCGCAGAAACGCTCGAAATCGCGCTGCGCGACCTGGTTGCAGCGCCCAAAACGCTCACCACCTCTTTGGTGCTCAGCGCCGTAGCCAAATTTTACCAGGTCAGCGAAGACGCGATCCGTGGACGAAAGCGCAACAAGGACATTGTCCGCCCCAGGCAAGTGGCAATGTACTTGATGCGCAAAGAAACCAACTCGTCGCTGCCGGACATCGGCGCGGCGCTGGGAGGACGCGACCACACTACCGTGCTCTATGGAGTTGAAAAAATCAACGGCTTGCTCGAACAAGACAACACACTCAGAAGGCAAGTCATGACCATCCAGGACGTACTTTATCACAAAGCCAATTAGGCGTTTCCAGAAAAATAACTACCCTGCGTTGCTCTCGCCAGATTTGGCAATCCAAGCCGCGCATTCTGGAATAATTTCAAGAGTTATGCGGTTTGTGTTTGAGCCTTTCTAGAACGAAACTTGGGTAATCTGTCATTCTGAGCCAGCCGTCGCAGGCGGCGCAGTGAAGAATCTTGTGGCTTGAATTTGACATACAAAAAGAGATTCCCTTCGACTGCGCTCAGGGCAGACTTTGTCGCTCCGCTCCTCACAATGACGGTCCCAGAAAAGTCTTGCTCTAGTACCAGAAAGTCCCAACCATCGAGTTATTGGATAGAACGAGTTGTTTTTTGATATATTTCAGGCGCAAAACGCCCTCTATGACTCGAACCGCGTAACTCCGGCCAAGATTATCACGCTTGCAATGTGACTTTCTGGCTTGGCGTTTCTATTTGATGCAAGGATACCATAGGCATACTGGATACACACCCAACGTGGTTCGGATTAAGGCTGCTCTAGCCGCGTAATCCAAACCGGGCACCCCGCGAAATCCTCCCAGGAGACCGCTGAAAAACCCAAGATTAACCAATGACGCAGAGATCATCTTGTATTTGCAAATATCAACAATACTACTCGATGTTTTGTTTCTTTGCGTTCTCTGCGGTTGGCGGATGCACTGGGAGTTTTTCAGCACACTCTCAGGTCGCTTGACCGGCAAGGACAAGATAATGGTCAACCCACTACCCCATCTCGAAAATTTGGCCGAGCGATTGGTCGAAGGCACCATCGCCCGCATGCTGGGCGCCCAGGTGCAGCCGCTCGAGGTGGCGCGACGCATTGCGCGAGCCATGGAAGACGGCCAGGTGATCAACCCCCAGGGCGAGATCGTCGTCCCCAACGAATACCACGTTGCTCTGCACCCCAAAGACCTGTCAGCGATGAACCGATTCCAAGACGCCCTCGAAACCGAATTGACCCAATACATCTCGAACCTGGCGCGTCAGGCCGGCGCGACAATGGTCGGTCGCCCGCGCGTGACCATCGCCGCGAACCCGGCCACGCCCTTGAAACATGTGCGCGTGACGGCCCAAGTGGTCAGCGCGCGTCATGGCGCCATCGACGTCACCCACACGCAAGAAATGCCCGCCGTGGCCGCGCTCGCCCGCGACATCCCTGCTTTTGTCCTTTATGACGGCTATCGACGCATGCCGATCAACGAGGCCATCGTCACCATTGGCCGCAGCCTGGACAACGAGATCATTTTGGACGACAAACGGGTTTCGCGCCAACACGCGCAACTTCGCCGCCGATACGACCAATACGTACTCTATGACCTCGACTCGACGGGCGGCACCACGGTCAACGGCCTGCGCGTGCGAGAGGCCGTTCTACAGCCCGGCGATGTCCTCGCCTTTGCCGGGGTCAAAATCCGGTTCGAGCATACGGCCACGCCATTCGTGCCCAAAGAAGAACTGGCCTCCGGCGCAACGCGAATCTTGCCTCCCAGAGGAACGCACAAATGACCGCCAACCTATCCATTTTACTGCTGCGCATCTTGTCCGCAGGACTCTTGTACGCTTTTTTGACCGGCGCGGTGATCATAATATGGCGCGATTGGCGCGCCGTCGCCCGGCAAATGGAACGCAAAGGCGAAACGGCAACACGCTCGCTGGGGCGGCTGATCGTCGTTCGCGCCGGCAAAACACAGCTGATCCAGGGCGAGGCCATCCCCCTGAACGTCATCACCCGCCTGGGACGCGCGCCGGCCAACACGGTTGCCATTCAAGATGCGTTTGCCTCCTCGGAACACGCCCTGCTTGCTTTGCGCAATGGCCGGTGGTGGCTACAAGACCTGAACAGTCGCAACGGCACACTGCTCAACGAAGAAAAATTGACCGCCTCGGCCATCGTGTCAACCGGCGACGTGATCGGCATCGGCGAGGTCAGATTGCGAATCGATTTAGGATGAAAAAGGAGCAAATTGATGAACCCCATACCCAACGCCATCATTGGCGGCAGCGGACTGTACCAGCTGGAAGGCCTGACCGGCGTCCAGAAGCTCGACATTGACACCCCGTTCGGCAAACCCTCCGACACGATCATTGCCGGCCAATTGGATGGGATCGGGGTGGCCTTTTTGCCTCGCCACGGGCGCGGGCACCGCATTTCGCCCACCGAACTGCCCGCGCGAGCCAATATCTGGGCACTCAAAAGCCTGGGCGTCCAGCGGATCATTGCCAGCAGCGCGTGCGGCTCGCTCAAAGAACAAATCGCCCCGCGCCACATCGTCATCCCCGACCAACTCTACGACCGCACGCGCCACCGCCGGCCGCACACCTTTTTCGATGGCGGCATCGTCGCCCATATTGGCTTTGCCGAACCGTTTTGCCCCACGCTGCGCCAAATTCTGATCGACGGCGTTCAGGCGGCCGGGGCCATCGTCCACGACGGCGGAACGATGGTGGTGATCGAAGGCCCCCAATTTTCCACCAAAGCCGAATCCAACATTTACCGCCGCCTGGGCTTTGACACCATCGGCATGACCGCCCTGCCAGAGGCCAAACTGGCCCGCGAAGCCGAGATTTGCTACGCCTCGATGAACCTGGTCACAGACTATGACGTGTGGCGCGCCGGACACGACCAAGTCACAGTCGAAATGGTGATCGCCAACATGCAGGCCAACCTGGAAACGGCCAAAAACATCATCCGCTATGCCCTGCCCAAAATGAACGCCCTCGACGCCGCACCCGCTTGCGGCTGCCCGAACGCGCTGGCCGGGGCGATCATTACCCACCCGGCGCACATTCCGGCGCACAAAAAAGAGCAGCTCGGGCTGCTGATCGAAAAATATGTCCACGACTAGCGCCATCGAGACGCCGGGCGTCTCCACGCGACAACGTCATATCCGATGGGGCGAGTTGAGCCTGCTCATTTTGGCGCTCTTGTTCATGCTCACCGGCTTTGTCACCCTGTCCCTGGTCGAACAAAAACAAGTCACGCCGCGCTATATCGCACCGACAGTCGTCTTTGGCACGCTGGCAACCATCGCCTGGGCGACGTTGAACTGGCGACTGCCCAACCACGACGCGCTCTTGTTCCCGATCACAATGTTATTGTGCGGCTGGGGGCTGGTCGAAGTCGCGCGCCTGCAAGAAACCTTTTTGCCCCGGCAGCTGATCTGGGTTTGCGCGGGTGTGACCGTCATGACACTCATCGCTGCGCTGCCTTATCGTTGGTATTGGCTCGACCGCTACCGCTACTTGTGGCTGTTTGGCGGGCTGGGCTTTTTGGCGCTTACCGTCATCTGGGGCGTCAATCCGCTGGGCGCCGGCGACCGGCTGTGGTTGAGCGTAGGCCGGCTGTTCTACTTTCAACCCTCCGAATTTCTCAAAATCGCGCTGGTCATCTTTTTAGCCAGCTATCTGGCCGAAAAACGCGAGTTGCTCGTTCTCACCCACATGCGCGTTGGCCGATGGCGCTTGCCGCCGCTGCCTTACCTCATCCCGCTGCTGCTGATGTGGGGATTCTCACTGCTGCTGTTGGTCTGGCAGCAAGACCTGGGCGCGGCGATGCTCTTTTTCGGCGCCTTTTTGTCCATGCTGTATGCCGCGACCGAGCGCCAACTGTACGTCGCCATCGGGCTAGGCATGCTCGTCCTGGCCGCGATTGCCGGATACGCGCTGTTCGATCGCGTGCAGCTGCGCGGCGACATCTGGCTCGACCCCTGGGCCGACCCACGCGGCAACGCCTACCAGATCGTCCAATCGCTGCTGGCCTTTGCCAGCGGAGGCGTGCTCGGCGCCGGCGTCGGCCTGGGACACCCCACCCCCTATATCCCGGTCGTCCACACCGACTTTGTCTTTGCCGCCATCGGCGAAGAATGGGGTTTGCTCGGCGGCGTCGGCGTGATCTTGGCGCTGCTGCTGCTCGTGACGCGCGGTTTGCGGACGGCCATGCGCGCGCCGACGCCATTCACCGCATTGTTGGCCGTCGGCCTGGCCTCGCTGTTGGGTTGGCAAAGCCTGATCATCCTCGGCGGCACGCTGAAACTAATTCCTCTGACCGGCATTACCCTGCCTTTTGTCAGCTATGGCGGCAGTTCGATGCTGATCGCTTGCGCGATGGTGGGACTGTTGCTCCGCGTCTCCGGGCATAGCGACACAGGAGCACAGCGATGAACCGCCGTCCCGTGGGGCTGTCGCGCGCCATCGGCCAACTGAACGCCGTGCTGACGGTTTGTTTTGTCCTGATGACCGTGGGTTTGGGCTACTGGGGATTGGTCCGCGCGCCGGCATTGATCGAACGCGACGACAACCCGCGCAAGATTGAAGACGAACGCCGCATCCGGCGGGGCGACATCCTCGACCGGCGCGGCCGGCCGCTGGTGCGTAGCCAGGCAGGGGCGTTGGGCACCTGGGAACGCATTTACGCGGCCCCCGCCGCTGCGCCGGTGGTCGGCTATTACTCGATCAATCACGGCACCGGCGGCATCGAAAGCGCGTATGACACCAGCATTCGCGGCGAACGCGCCCTCGGCCCCATCCAACAACTCGAGGCCAACCTGCTGCACCTCTATTCTGCCGGCGTCAGCGTGACCCTGACCCTCGATCTGGCGCTTGAGCAAACCGCCGACCACTCTCTCGGCGAATGGCCGGGCGCCATCGTGCTGCTCGACGTGCGTAGCGGCGACATTTTGGCGATGGTCAGCCACCCCACGTTCGATCCAAACACGCTAGAGGCGGACTGGCCGCAGCTGCAATACGCGGCCAATAACCCGCTGCTCAACCGCGCCGCGCAGGGATTGTACCCGCCCGGCCTGATCTTTCAGACGATCACCATGGCGGCGATTATGGAAGAAGGATTGGCCGGACCAACGACAGTTTTCACCGACCGGGCCGGCGTGATCATGACCGTCGATCCGCCCATCGCCTGCCCGGACGACCCGCCCAGGACCCGGTTCACCCTGTTCGAGGCCTATACCTGGCCGTGCAACGTGTTGTTTGCCCGCCTGGGGCTGGAAATGGGCGGCGAAAAACTGGCCGATTTTGCCACGCGCCTGGGCGTTGGGCTCCCCGTCGATTTGCCCATCCCGGTCGCGGCCGGTCAAATCCTCGAACGCGGCATCTGGAGTGACTTGCTTGCCGCGCGCACGGCGATGGGCCAAGGCGAATTGTTGGTCACGCCGCTCGAAATGGCGCTCGTCGTCGCGACGATTGCCAATGACGGCGCGCGTCCCGCGCCGAGGCTCGTCCTCGACGTCGGCGGGGAGCCGGGCGCGCCCCCCGGAGACCCCCATCCGGCGCTGGATGTCAAGGTCGCCCAACAGCTCCAAACCATTTTGAGGCAAGCGTTTGCCGTGGGCTATCCGGGCGCGTCAGCGATCGACATCGCCGGGCGGGGCGGGACAGCAAAAAGCGGCCGCGCCGGAGCGCCGCCGCACGCCTGGTTTATCGGTTTTGCGCCGAGCCGGCAGCCGCGCTATGCGGTCGCCGTCATCGCCGAGCACGGCGGCGACGGGTGGGCCGTCGCTGCGCCGATCGCGGTCCAAGTGCTGGGTCAGGCCATCCAGGAACAGGCAAAAACAACGCCCTGATCCTGGATGCTCCAGGGGGATTGGCAAATTCTCCTCTTGGGTTGACGCTTGATCAATCGCGCCAAATTACTGCCCCAGCGCCTCCAGCGCCTCCTCGCGGCGATTGATCGCCCACTCGTAATCGCCGTCGATCTCGATCGCGCGATCAAAGGCCATGATCGCCTCTTGATAGCGCTGCGCGTCGACCAACAGTTGCCCCTTGTGCGCATAGGCCCAACTGTACTGATCGTCGAGCAAAATGGCCTCGTCAAACGCGGCAATGGCTTCATCATAACGCGCTTGCAGGCGCAGCGTTTCGCCCTTTTCAGCCCAAACCCAGGGCAAAGTCGGATCCACCTCGGTGGCCCGATCCAGAGCGGCTATGGCGTCCGTCAGACGCTCCAGTTGCCGGAGCGTCTGACCAATACTGCCCAGCGCCCAGGCATAGCGCGGCTGCAAGTCGATGGCCCGTTCAAAAGCCGCCAGCGCCTCCTCGTACTCGCCGGTCTGGCGCAGCGTTTCGCCCTTTTGCGCCCACACCCAGGACATTTGATCATTCAACTTGATGGCCTGGTTCAGCGCCACCAGCGATTCCTCATAACGGTTGGTATGGCGCAGCGCAAGCCCCAGGTTGCCCCAGGCCCAGGGATAATCTTTATCCAGGCTAACCGCCTGCTGAAACGCCTCGACGGCCTCTGGATAACGCTTGAGCAGCCGCAAACTCTCGCCTTTTTCACCCCAAATCCAGGCGATGGCGCTGTCGGCCTGGATCGCCCGCTCGATGGTCTCGACCGCCTGTTCATATTGCTCCGACATGCGCAGGGCTTGAGCCATACTTCCCCAGGCCCAGGCATAATCTGGGTCCAGCTCGACCGCACGCCGAAAAGCCGCAATCGAATCATCATACCGTTCCATTTGACGCAGTGTTTCCCCTTTGGAACCCCAGGCCCAGGCATAGTCCGCGTCGAGTTCAATCGCCTCGACCAATGCGGCCAGCGCATCCTCGTAACGTTTGGCCTGTCGCAGCGCCTCGCCGCGATGCGCCCAAGACCAGGAATAATCGCGCCGGATCTCGAGGGCGCGCGCAAAGGCGTCCTCGGCCTGATCAAAGTCCCCATTTTGGCGATACGCCTCGCCCAAATGCGCCCAGGCCCAGTCGTTGTCCTGAACCAGCTGCACCGCGCTTTGAAAAGCGGCGATCGCTTGATCATAGCGACCCAATTCACGCAGGGCTTCGCCTTTTTCGGCCCAGACCCAACTTTCCGGATCGAGGGCCAGGGCGCGTTCGAGCGGTGCCAAAGCTTCCTGGTATCGATCTACCTGGCGATAGGCCTGCCCCAGGCTGGCCAGCGCCCAGGCATAGTTGGGGTCAACGGTAATGGCTTCCAAAAAGGCGGCGATCGCTTCATTAAAGCGGTCCAGTTGGCGCAACGCCTCGCCTTTGCTGGCCCATGCCCAGGCATATTGGGCATCGACGGAAACAGCGCGGTCCAGCGCCTCGACCGCCTCGTCGTATTGACCGGCCACCCGCAACGCCTCGCCCTTGTGCGCCCACGCCCAGGCGTAATCGGGGTCCAGCTCGATGGCGTGATCGAACGCCGCCATCGCCTGGTCATAACGCCGCGCCTGGGTCAACGTCTCGCCCTTTTCTGCCCAGGCCCAGGCATTGTCCGGCTCGGCGCTCAATACCTGCTCGAATACATCCAACGCATCTTCAATTTGCCCATTTTGACGCAGCGCCTGCCCTTTGCTCGACAGCGCCCAAATGTTTTCGGGGTTGATTTCGATGGCCAGATCAAAATATTCGAGCGACTCTTGATAGCGCCCCATCTCACGCATCGACTCGGCGAGATGCGCCCAGGCCCACTCGTATTGGGGATCGATCTCGACCGCGCGTTGAAAGGAAGAGATTGCGCGCTCGTATTGGCCCGCCTCGCGCAGCGTCTCGCCGCGATGCGCCCAGGCCCAATCGTATTTGGGATTAAGCTCCAAAGCGCGATCAAAGGCCGAGACGGCCAAATCGTATTGGCCTTGCTCGCGCAAAGACTCGCCGCGCCTGGCCCAATCTTGGGCAAACTGTGCGCTGTGCCCCGCCGAAAGGATATTCAAATGCGCCTTGACTGACTTGGGTGATTTTGGTTTAGACCACTTGTCTACCTGACCGGTCATTGGGTCTCCTGTACAACACATGGTGAAAAGCGCCAAACTTGAGATCAGTACAGGGCTGTTCAATTCTAATGTGTGACTAAAGTCACCGCTGGCGGGCTGAAGCCGGGCGTCCCACCTGCGTGGACGCCACCGTCGGCGGGGCCTCGTCGCCGTAGGGGGACGACCAGCCAACGGCTCGCCAAGCGCGGTTTCAACCGCTGGATTGTAGAATTGAACAGCCCTGAGATCAGTATAACATCAAACCCCACGCGGGTCAAAAAAACAATGACCTACTGCCGGGCAAAAATGCGAAACCTTGCTAGCCCCTTACACGTAATACCATTACAGTGAAACACATGCCCAAGTTATCAAGGAGTCATTCGAAATGCAAAGAACAATGGTCGTTTCAAAACAAGACCCCGGCTGGCTGATGCAGCTTTTGTGGTTTGCCTTGATCGGTTGGTGGTTTGGCGAGTTGTGGATCGCCGCCGCCTGGTTCCTGACGATCACCATCATCGGCGCGCCGCTGGGAGTGGCAATGCTCAACCTGTTGCCGCAAATCATCGCCTTGCGCGGACACCGCACCGGCATCGAGGTCATCCAGATGGGCAAACAGGCAGTGATCAAGCGCCATAGACACATACCACAACGCAACATTCTCTTGCGCATCGTCTATTTTGTGCTGATCGGGTGGTGGGTCAGCGCGCTGTGGATCGAGATCGCCTATGCGCTCAGTCTGACGATCATCGGTCTGCCGATTGGTTTTTGGATGTTCGACCGGGTTCCGGCGCTGGTATCTCTGCGCCGGTAACGGATACACACAAAACAAATCTCGAAAGGAGGCTCATCGTGAGCGAAAAACAAGTTGAATTCAAGGATGTCGAAATCGAAGAACCGGTGGTTCAAGAACCACCCAAGAAAAAGGCGGCCAGCGAAAGCGTGACCAAAGCGATCAATAGCTTTATGGAAACGCTGGAATCCGCGCTCAGTGGACGCGGCAACTCGGTGATGGTTCGCGTCAATGACGAAGCATTGGCCAAGTTGGACATGCTGGTCCAGGCCGGCATCTGCAAGAGCCGTTCAGAAAGCGCCGCATTCCTTTTGCAGCGCGGCATCGAGGGCAGCGCCAAGCTGTTCGATCGCATCGAGTCGGTGACGGCCAAGATCACCAAACTGCGCGCAGACCTGTTGTCCTCGGTACAAGAACTGGACAAATAGTCCGCCAGTGTTCCCCCCTGAACGCGCCTGGGCAGATATTTTGCCCAGGCGCGTTTTTTTGACTTTGGCAAGAGCATAGTGGTATGATATAATCCAGGTGAGCACATTTACCGGGCAAGGAGGAAAAAAATGAATCAATCCAAGGCCGCTGGCGGCATAGCGATCACGATCATGGGTCTCGTTTTTCTTTGTGTGGGCGGCATCCTCGGCGGATTTGGCGTGCTGTACACATTGGCCGCCTTTGACGAAACCGCCGCCAACCCCGGCGGGCGACTGGCTATGGGCATCGGCATGATTGCCGTCGGGCTGATCATCTGGTCGGCGGCGGCAGTGGGCGCGTTCCTGGCCTGGCGTCGAATGCAGCCCAAACCGGAAACCAAGATCACGATCAAGCAAGAGGTCGAACTGACCGGCGACATTGACCTGGCCTCATTGAAATGCGACAAATGCAACGCCACATTGGACAAAGACGCCGTCACCGTGCAACAAGGCGCCCTGCTGATCTCTTGCCCCTACTGCGGCGCAACCTATCAAGTGATCGAAGAACCCAAGTGGTAAAAATACCCAATACCAGTACCCGATCATTTTCTGATCTGAGGAGTGAGTCATGAACTGGAAACGACTGTTCCTGGTTGTCTGCTTGCTGGGCGCACTGTTTGTCGGTGCCGCCCCCAAAGCGGCAGCGCAGGCCTATCGATTCACGGTCGATCGCAACATATCGCACGTCTACGCCAACAGCGACGGCTCGGCCACCATTGAATACGCCCTCACTTTTAGCTGCGCCCCCGGCGCGCACCCCATCGACATCATTGACGTTGGGCTGCCCAACAACAGCTATGACCTCGACTCGGCCCAGGCCTGGTTTAGTCCTGGCGCCGGCGGAGAGAAACGACACGCACTGACGAAAATCTATAAATCGTCCGAAGTCGCGATCGGCGTCGAAGTCCACCTGGGACAATACACGATCAAACCGGGCAGCCAGGGCACGCTCATGTTCCGAATCACGGTCAGGGAAATGGTCTATGCAGACAGCAAAGACCAGGATTACGCCAGCCTCGAATTTGCGCCCACATTTTACGGCAAAAAATACACCCGGGGCGAAACCTACCTCGAAATCAACTTGCACTTTCCCCCCGGCTTGAGCAAAGAAGAACCGCGCTATCACAAGGAACAATATCACAAAGCAACAGTGCAAGACGGGCGATTCGTGTTCACCTACATCTATCCCAACGCCACCGGTTATGAAACCCACCGGCACGGCATCTCGTTCCCGCGCAAATATGTGGACAAGGTCTACAAAGCGCCGCTAATGATCGGCGGACGCCCCTTTGACGAGTGGGTCAACATTGTAGTCGAAAAGATCAGCGGCTTTACCTGTTTTGGCGGCATGGTGCTGTTCTTTATCCTCTCATCGGCGATCAGCGCCGCGCAAAGCAAAAAGCGCAAGATGAAATACCTGCCCCCGGCGCTCTCGGTCGAAGGCGTGGGGATCAAACGCGGCCTCACCGCCGTCGAAGCCGCGATCTTGCTCGAAACGCCGCTCGACAAAGTGATGACCATGATCCTGTTCGGCATCCTCAAGAAAAAAGGCGTCGTCGTCCTGAGCGAAAACCCGCTCAAACTGGAAAAGGTCGAGCCCGCGCCCAAAGTCAAATGGCGCGACTATGAAACGACCTTTTTGGAAAGCATCAAAAGCAACGGCAAACTCGACGAGAAAAAACTGCAAAAAATGGTCGTCGCCTTGATCAAAAACCTCAACAAAAAACTCAAAGGCTTTAGCCGCAAAGAAACGGTCGATTATTACAAAACCATTGTCGATCGCGCGTGGAAACAGGTTCAGGCCGACACCACGCCGGAGGTCAAATCCAGGCACTTTGATCAGGGACTAGAGTGGATGATGCTCGACAAGAACTTTGACGAACGCACCGAAAAAACCTTTCAAAGCGGGCCGGTGTACATGCCGCCCTGGTGGGCCTATTACCGCCCCTGGCGTTCGCGCGTCAACACGTCGCGCATCGGCGGCGGAACGGGGTCGCCCGGTCGCAGCGGCGGCAAAGCAGTGACCCTGCCCACTTTGCCCGGCTCGGCCTTTGCCGGCGCCATCGTCAGCGGCATCGAAACCACCGCCGGCGGCATCGTCAGCAAAGTAGAAAACTTTACCGGCGGCATCACCAGGCGCACCAACCCACCGCCGGTCAGCTCGAGCGGCGGCGGCAGCAGCTCTGGTGGATGCGCTTGCGCTTGCGCCTGCGCCGGATGCGCCTGCGCCTGCGCCGGTGGCGGGCGGTAAACATTACATATCGTAAAGGAGCGATCCAATGTCTATCCTTTCTCAACTCAAGCGATTTTTTACCTCGGAACAGCCGCTCGAAAAAGCCATGTACCAATATCGCACCCCGCCCGACGCCGAGGAACGTTTTCGGCTGCATCTGCGCGTCGAAGCAGACGGCACCGGCATCCTGGTGATCAACGCCTCCAAAGTGCTGCACCTCAACCAGACGGCCACCGAAATGGCAAAAATGATCCTCGAAGAACTGCCCGCCGAACAAGCCGCCAAACAAATGGCCCGCCGCTACCGGGTCACGCAAGCGCAGGCGCTGGCCGATTACCGGTCACTGCACGACAAAATCTTTGTCCTGAGCCGCACCGACGAGGTTTGCCCGATCACCTACCTCGATGTGCAGCGCATCGACCCTTTCAAAACCCCCGCCTCGGCGCCCTACCGGATGGACCTGGCCCTCACCTATGCCTGCAACGACAACTGTGCGCACTGTTATGTGGCCCGCCCACGCGATTTTCCAACCATGAGCGTGGACAAGTGGAAAAAGGTGATCGACCGCTGCTGGGATGTGGGCATTCCGCACATCACCTTTACCGGCGGCGAAGCGACACTCTATCCGGGACTGCGCGAACTGGTCGAATACGCCGAGGATGTGGGACTCGTAACCGGCCTGCTGACCAATGGGCGCAAACTCGCCGACCGCGCCTACCTCGACGGGCTGATCGAGGCCGGCCTCGATCACGTCCAAATCACCCTCGAATCGCACGACGAGGCAATTCACGACCGGATGGTCGGCGCCGAGGGCGCGTGGCAAGAAACGATGGCCGGGATCAAAAACGCCGTCGATGCCGACATTTACATGATGACCAACACCACCCTCACCGACCTCAACGCGCCCACGATTGAAGACACGATCGACCTGCTCGCCGGACTGGGCGTACCCACCGTCGCCTGCAACGGCCTGATCTTTGCCGGCAAAGGCGTCGACGTCGGCATCGGCATCCCCGAACACGACCTGGAACCGATCATGGCCCAGGTGCAGGCACGAGCCAAGGCGCACGAACTGCGCCTGATCTGGTACACCCCCACCCGCTACTGCGAGTTCAACCCGTTGGAACACGACCTGGGCGTCAAAGGCTGCTCGGCGGCAAAATACAACATGTGCGTCGAACCAAACGGCGACGTGCTGCCCTGCCAGAGCTATTTCCAAAGCATGGGCAACATCCTCACCGACCCGTGGGAGAGCATTTGGAACAGCGCGCTGGCCAACTCGATCCGCAACCGCGACTGGCTGCCCGACGAATGTCTCGACTGCCCCGACAAAGAAATCTGCGGCGGCGGCTGCCCGCTATATGCCGCCGAAGGCGAATACCAATGCCGCGACAGCCAGAACACGGCGGGGTGAGAGCCGATGAAAAAAATGGACGCGCCCCGGCAATGACCTGGGTAAAAATCTAATGTCAACACAAACCCACCACCTGCATTGGACCCGCCAAGACCAACAACAAAACCCATACCCGCTCCTGCCCTTTGATGTCCCAACCGGCACGGCGCAGATCACGATCACCTACAACGTCCTCCCAACCTCACCCGAAACCCCCCAGACGCAAAACATCATCGATCTGGGGCTGTTCGATCCGCGCGGGCACAGCTTTCTCGACGCGCCGGGATTTCGCGGCTGGAGCGGCGGCGCGCGTTCGACGATCACCATCTCGGCCCACCAGGCCACACCCGGCTATTTACCCGGCCCCATCCAGGCGGGAACCTGGCGCGTGCTGCTGGGCCTGTACCGGATCGCCCCGCAAGGATGCGATCTGGCGATCACGATCACCCTGCAACCGGGCGATCCCACGCCCACCGCGCCGCCGGCGTACCCGTCGCCGGGCGTGTTACGCGACCGTCCGGGCTGGTACCGGGGCGACCTGCACTGCCACACCCACCATTCCGACGCCACCGGCAGCGTCGCCGATCTGGTACAGGCCGCGCGCAGCCAAAACCTCGACTTTATCGCCGTCACCGACCACAACACGATCAGCCACCTGCCCGATTTGGCGCGGCAGCAAAGCCCGGCGCTGCTGCTGATCCCCGGCATCGAGATCACCACCTATCGCGGGCACGCCAACGTGTGGGGCGTCCGCGAGTGGATCGACTTTCGCGCCACCGGCGACGCCGAAATGCGCCGCATCCGCGAGCACGTGTATGCCCTGGGACTGCCCTTTTCGATCAACCATCCCAAACACAACGGCCCGGCCTGGATGTTCGATGATCTGTTTGACGCCGACGCGGTCGAAGCGTGGCAAGGGCCATGGTGGCTGGGCAACCATGAATCACTGGCCTTTTGGGAACGCCTGCTGCGACAGGGCAAACGCATCCCCCTGGTCGGCGGCAGCGACAAGCACCAAAAACCATTCACCGGCGAACTGACGCGCCACGAGGTCGGCATGCCGACAACCTGGGTCTATGCCCAAAACCTCTCCGAGCGCGCCATCCTGGAAGGCATTCGCGCCGGACACGTGTTTGTCTCCCAATCGCCGCTTGGGCCGCGCATCGAGTGTACGGCCCAAGCGGGCGGCCAAACCGCAATGCTCGGCGACGAACTAGCCGTCGCTCCGGGACGCGCCATCGACCTGACCTGCCGCATCACCGGCGGCGCGTCATGCGCCGAAAACGGCGGCCTCTTGCGCGTGATAGACAAAAACGGCGAGACGCGCCGCGTCCGCATTGACGCCGACGACTGGCGCTACACCTGGCAGATACGCGCCCACCACCAGGACCACAACTATGTGCGCGTCGAGGTCGTCAAAGCAACCACCGCCCCCCCGGATCAAGACCCGGCACCCTTGGTTTGCGCGCTCGGCAATCCCATCTATATTCGAGCGCCAAGCCAGGCCTAAATGTTCGGGCGGCGACGGCCTGGTCCGAGCAACAAAGCAGATCATGATACACCAGACAGCACAGCGTACAAAACCACATTCATCGATCCACTGGACATTGCTGATCATTTTGCTGATCGGCGCCTGGTTCAGATGGGCCTCACTGGGACGAATGAACGACATGCTTCACTATGACGAAGCCTACAACGGCATCGACGCCGCCTCACTGCTCGACGCCCCGCGCCTCACCCCATTCTTTCCAGACAACTTTGGGCGAGAAAGCGGCTGGCACTATTTGGCCGCGCCGTTCATCGCCATCTGGGGCGCGACCCCTTTTTCCATGCGCCTCCTCTCGACAATGCTCGGCATCCTCACCCTGGCCGCCATTTACCCGCTAGGCCAGGAATTGCTTGGCCCAACCGGCGCAACGTGGAGCGCGGCCTCGTTGGCCGTGCTCTATTGGCACGTACACATCAGCCAATTGGCCCTGCGCGCCATCCTCTTCCCCTTACTCGGCGTCCTGGCGCTGGCCTGCCTGCTCAACGCGCGCCGCACAAACACCCGCCGGGCCTGGCTGTGCGGTGGACTGTTTCTCGGCTTGATGGCCTATTCCTATTTTTCTGCCCTGTTGTGGATAATATACACCGTTCTTTCACTGTTGGCATGGACAAGATCGTCGGAACGGCGGCGGGGCGCGCTCATCGCCCTGACAATCGCCGCCGTCCTCGCGCTGCCCCTCGTCATCTATACCATCCGCGACCCCGCGCACACGCTCACGCGCACCAACACCGTCGCTGCCGCCTCGATGACCCAGATTGCCAACAACTCGCTGCTCTGGGCCAAAGCCTGGTTCGAGACAGGCGACACAATTCCCGAATTCAACCTCAAAGGCCGCCCGATCCTCGACCCATACCTGGGGACACTCGTCCTCGCCGGGCTGGCCGGGTTGTTCCTGGCCGTCCGCCGCAAATGGGACAGCCTCTGGCTGCTCGGATTGGCCCTTTTTGCCATGCTGCCCTCGATTTTGAGCGAAAACGCGCCCCACTTTTTACGCGCCGTCGGGCTGACGATCCCCATCTCTCTCCTGACCGGCGCCGGCGCGCAGACAGCGCAGCGTCTTGTGCAGCGCATTTCCGGCCGGAACACACTCGCGCTCCTGCTCCCCCTGGCCCTGTTGTCTGCCAGCGGCGCAATTGCCTACCGCGACTTTCACCAACGCTGGCTCAACCACCCAGAAACATTCTGGTTTATGGAAGAACACGTCAATCGCGCCGCCAACTTTATCAAAGCAAACACCGCCGGCGCGATGCCGGTCTACTTGGCGCCATTTGCGCCCGGACACCCCGTAGTGATCTTGCGCAGCCGCGACCTCGCGCCGCGCTACGTCGGCACGTTTGACCCGCAGCAATGTCTCGTCATCGCCGACCGCCCCGCCATCTATGTCGCGCTGACCCAATATCAGCCCGAATTCGAGCAAACCATGTCCAAATGGCTCGAGATGACGATCCTTGACCAGGATCGAAACGCGGCCGGCAAGAGACCGCGATACACCGTTTTTCGGGCCGCGCCGCGCGCCGACGCGCCGCTCGCCGGCAAAACGACATTCATGTTCGCCGACACTTTGCGCCTGCGCGCGATACAACCCATTTCAGACACCGCCCGTCCGGGGCAGCGCATCCCCATCCTGCTCGCCCTCGACACCAGGCGCCCCCTCAAGCGCCCGTACAGCGTCTTTGTGCATCTCTACGGCGACCCGGCGCCCGCCCAGGGCGGCGCAATCTGGGGCTATGGCGACAGCCAACTCTGCGTCTCGTACCCCACCAACTTTTGGCGGCCCGGCGAAAGCGTGCTGCAACAATTTACACTCAACGTCGCACCCAACACGCCACCCGGCGATTACGACATTGCCGTGGGCGTATACGAAAGCCCGGCCGGCGCGAGGCTGCCCGTCACCAACCCGGAATCGCCACCCGCCGATTATATCCTCTTGAAAACGATCCATGTCCAACAATGACGCCCGCAGAACGACCAGACGGAGGATGTGTGTGCAAAATACAATCGCAATTATTGCCAAAATATCGTCTAAAATCGAACCGGCGCTCATCGCCTACCGGCGAGACTGGCACAAGTACGCGGAAACGGGCTGGTGCGAGTTTCGCACCGCGTCGCTGATCGCCCGGCGGCTGACCGAACTGGGCTACCGGGTCCACCTGGGGCGCGAGGTGATCGACGAGGCCGGGCGGATGGGCGTGCCCGATCACGACATTTTGCAATCTCGCTGGCAGCGCGCGCAAGCGCAGGGCGGCGACCCCGAATTTCTGCCCCTGCTCGAGGAGGGATTCACCGGCGTGGTCGGCGTGTTGAAAAACGGCGCCGGCCCCACGGTGGGGATTCGCTTTGACATTGACGCCAACGAGCTGCAAGAAAGCGCCGCCGAGACGCATCGCCCGGCGCGAGAGGGATTCGCCTCGATTCACCCAGAGGCCACGCATGCCTGCGGTCACGACGGACACGCCGCCGTTGGCCTGGGCGTCGCCGACGTGCTGGCGCGGCTGCAACCCAGTTGGCGCGGCGTCATCAAGTTGATCTTTCAACCCGCCGAGGAAGGCGTGCGCGGCGCCAGGGCAATGGTCGACGCCGGCGTCGTCGACGACGTCGATGTGCTGCTGGCGCACCATCTGTACAGCGGCGTGAAACCGGGGCTGGTCACGGGCGGCAAAGGCGGATACCTGAGCACCACCAAGTTCGACGCCTTGTTCACCGGCGCGCCGGCGCATGCCGCCGGCGCGCCTCACGCGGGCAAAAACGCGCTGTTGGCCGCAGCAACCGCCGTCCTCAACCTCTATGCCCTCCCCCGCCACCGCGAAGGCGTGACCCGCGTCAATGTAGGGCGGCTACAAGCCGGCAGCGGGCGCAACGTGATCCCGTCGCACGCGCACCTGGTCATCGAAACACGCGGCGCAAGCAACGCATTGAACGCCTATATGTACGATTATGCGATCCGCATCCTCGAATCGGCTGCGCAAATGCACGACTGCACCCTCGAAATCAAGCCAATGGGCGCGGCCCAGGGCGCCGACAGCAGCCCGGAACTGGCCGGGCGGGTCGAACAAATCGCATTGCAGTTTGGCGAATTTACCCTGAAACCGTCAGAGAACGGCGGCGGAAGCGAAGACTATACCTGGATGATGCGCCGCGTGCAAGAAAACGGCGGTCAGGCGACCTTTATCGCCCTCGGCGCCGACATCGCGGACGGCGAGTCTGGCCTGGGGCACCACACCGCCGAGTTTGATTTTGACGAACGCGCGCTGGCCCAGGCGGTCAGACTGCTTTCGGCGGTCGCCGTGGATTCATTGGCGCTGGCAGAATAACCCCCACATCCTGTGGAAAACCTGTGGACATTGTGGATAACTCGGCGCTTTTCCACCCAAAAGCGCCGGTTATGGAAAAGGATGTGTTTCATTTGCTTTGTAGGTCGCCCGCAAGGGGCGATGCTACAAACGCCCAAACCATTTGAAACACATCCCATTGAAAAGGAAAGGAAAACGTGTGGTCAAAAAACCAATTGTACACATGATCGGCAACGCGCACATCGATCCGGTGTGGTTGTGGCGTCTGGGAGAGGGACGCCAGGAGGTTTTATCAACCTATCGCGCGGCCATTGAACGCATCGGGGAAACGCCGGGCTTTATTTTCAGCAGCGGCGGCGCGATCACCTATCGCTGGGTGCAAAAAGACGACCCCGAACTGTTTGCCGCCATCCGGCACTGCGTCGCCGACGGCAGTTGGTCGATCGTCAGCGGTTGGATGATCCAGCCCGACTGCAACATCCCCGGCGGCGAATCGTTCGTCCGTCAGGGGCTATACGGGCAACGCGCCATCGAGGAAATGTTTGGCGTGCGCGCCGCCACCGGCTATAACGTCGATTCATTTGGACACGCCGGCAGTTTGCCGCAAATACTGCGTGGCTGCGGGCTGAGCAATTATATCTTTTTTCGCCCCGCCCCCGGCGTCGAAAAAGAGCTGCCCGGCAACCTCTTTTGGTGGGAAAGCGACGACGGTTCACGAGTGCTGACCAGCCGCCCGCCGCTGCACTATCCCAGCCACGACGGCGACATTATGGAACGCATCGACGCGGCGGCGGCGCAAGCCCCGGTCGATGTGGGACACGTGCTGTGCTTTTACGGCGTCGGCAACCACGGCGGCGGGCCGAGCAAAGCCAATATTGCCTCCATTCTGGCCGCCATGCAGCGCGCCGGCGGGCCAGAGGTGCGTTTTGGCGCCACCGATGCCTTTTTCGACCTTGTGCGCGCCGGCGGCGCCGACCTGCCCGTGCTGCACGACGAACTGCAACATCACGCGCGCGGCTGCTATACCGCCGTCTCCAAAATAAAGTGGTACAACCGCAAATGCGAAAACGCCCTGCTCTGCGCCGAAAAGTTTGCCGCGCTGGCGCATCGCTACTGCGGCCTGGACTATCCCCAGGCGTCGCTAGAGCAAGCCTGGGAAAACGTCCTGTTTAACCAATTTCACGACATTCTGGCCGGCACCAGCTTGCGCCAGGCGTGCCAGGACGTGTACGAGGATTACGAAACCAGTTTGCGCATCGCCAACCAGTCGCTTGATCGCGCGCTGGCGGCCTTGTGTACCCGGATCGACACGCGCGGCCTGGACCGGCCCTTGATCGTCTTTAATCCACACCCCTGGGATGTGGTCGCCCCCACCGAGGCCGTGGCGACCCCCACCCGGCGTTGGAACCAAGATTGGCGCGGGCAATTTCGCCCCGGCATCGTCCACCTGACCGACGACCGGGGGAAACCCGTGCCTTGCCAGGTCACAGCGGTCGAACATGACGGCGGATATTACTTGCTGCATCTGTCCTTTATCGCCGACCTGCCCGCGCTGGGCTATCGCTGCTACAATCTGGACATCCCGCGCGACGCGCCCACCTGGCCGGGAACGGCCACGAGGGCCGGTGCTATCGGGGAAATGAACCACGCAACCGGGGCCGCGGTACAGAGGGGCGCAAAACCGGGGGAGCTGATCCTGGAAAATCAACACCTGCGCCTCGCCTTTGACCCAGACAGCGGTTGGCTGACCAGTTTGTACGACAAGGAGAATGTGGTCGAACTGCTTGGCGGCCCGGGGGGTGTGCCACTGGTCATCGACGATCCGAGCGACACCTGGAGCCACGACCTGGTCTCGTTCGACCGGGTGATCGGCAAATTCGAGGCCGGGGGGCAGGTCGCCGGCAGGTCGCCGGCGCATATCGCTGCCGGCGCGCCGGTGCGACAAAGCGTGCGGATAGTCAGCCGGTGGAACTGCTCGACGATCACGATTGATTATATCTTGTACGACAATGATCGCCAGGTCTACATCGACATGACCGTTGATTGGCACGAGCAGCTCAAAATGCTCAAACTGGCATTCCCGCTGGCGCTAGAGAACGCGACAAGCAGGTCGTCGATCCCTTATGGCAGCATCCAACGCGAGGGGGACGGCGGCGAAGAGCCGTGCCAAAGTTGGGTCGATGTCAGCGGCAGCATCGACGGGCAACCTTACGGCCTGGCCTTGCTCAACGACAGCAAATACGGCTATGACGCGCTCGACGGCGAGCTGCGGATGAGTATTCTACGCAGCCCGGTGTTTGCCTTTCACCAGCCGCGCCAGATCGAGCCGGGCGTGACCTATCACTATACCGATCAGGGAGAACAGTTTGTGCGTCTGGCGCTGCTGCCGCACGCCGGCGGCTGGCAAGAGGGCGATCTCGTGCGCCGCGCCGCGTTGTTGAACGCGCCGCCGGTCGCGCGGGAGGTCGATCCGCACGCAGGGGAATGGCCGTTGGCCTTGTCATTTTTGCGCTGTTCAGCGCCCAACGTCGCGATCACGACGCTCAAACGCGCCCAAGAGGGCGACGCGCTGATCTTGCGTGGTTACGAGACGATTGGAAAAGAAACGATCGCCAGAATCGAACTGGGACACGAAAACGCCGGCTGGCCCGTCGCCTGGAAAGCGCACGAGATCAAGACGCTGAAATTAGCGGTGGGCGCGAGCAAGCCGGTCGAGGTCAATATGCTTGAGGAAAACCAATCATAGGGGCAGGTAAAATGTTTCCATCACACAGCGTGGTCATTCCGATCATTGATTATGAACTCTGCCAGGCCTGCCGCAAGTGCGTGGCATCGCAGCACTGCCGGTTCAAAGCCTTTGTGCGCATCGACAAGGAGGAACCGCCATTCATCGATGTGTCTCGCTGCGGCGGGTGCTACGACTGCGTACCGCACTGCCCCAACCAGGCGATCAAGTTGCCGGACAAGTGATCATTCGCCCGACCACTGCGGGTAATAGGTGGACAGCCACGAGTACGGAAAGTCTTGCATCGACTCGCTCTCGTCGGGGTTTTCGACACCGACGACATAGACGTGATTTTCGCCGTCGATATAGGCAATCTGCGCCCCATCTGGGCTAAAGGCCGCCTCGGCCCGCAAATGCTCCTCGTCTGCGTGATCGGTGACGGCAATCAGCGTCGCTTCGCCGCCGTCGCGGCCGATCACATAAATGCTCCGCGTCAACGGAAAGACCCACTCGACATTGGACATTGCCGAAAAAACCACCCACTCGCCGTCGGGCGACCACTGCGGGGCACTCGCGCATTGACCGTTCCCGGGCCAGATCACCTCCAGACCCGAACCGTCAGAATGAATACGCGCCAGATCGCAGTTGCGATGAAAAACGATCCATTCTCCGTCTGGACTCCAGGACGGGGCCGTATTGTTTTCGGTTGAGGTAATTTGGCGCAAATCGGTGCCATCGGCGTTGACAATGAAAAGCGAGTGCCCAGCGACTTCGCCGGCGTCAGAGCGAATGCCGCTCACCACCAGTTGCCGGCCTTCAGGACTCCAAGACACATCGTTGATGTGTTGAAATCCGGCGTCCTGCAGAATCTTGGTTGGCGCTTTTTCTTCCAGCAGCGAATAGATACACAAACCGTTCCCCAACCCGTCCCACTCGCACGGCGCGACGCGAACGGCTTCCTCGTCCGAACCGTCCCCCGGCAACGTCTCGTCTTCGCCGAGACCGAGAACGATCAGCGCCGCCCCAACAGCGACCGCCGCCACGACCAGCAGCGCAATCACGCCCCCGGCCCAGGCCCACCAGGGAATTTTTCGCTTTTTGGGCAGAACCCTGGTTGCCGGCACCGCCGGCTCTGGCTCGACCTGAGTAACACTGGCTTGGACCGCCGGCGGCGGCTTGGGTTCAACGACGGTTTTTGGCGGCGCCGCCTCGACCGCTGGCGCCGTCTCGATCGGCAGCGGCGCAAACGCATCCAGTTTTTCGACCGGCGACAGAGACGGCGGCATGCGCTGGTCAAAGCCCAAAATGTCGGTCAATGGCACGGCCTGCGCCGCCCGCTTGAGCGCCGCGCTCATTTCACCGCAACTCTGGTATCGATCCTGCGGGTCTTTGGCCAAGGCCTTGAGGATGACCAGCTCGATCTGTTCGGGAATAGCCGGATTGACCAGCCGAGGCATCGGCAGCGGCTCGGTGATGTGTTTGATCACCACCGCCATCGGCGTTTCGGCGTCAAAAGGCACGCGCCCGGTCAACATCTCGTACAAGACCACGCCGAGCGAGTAAATATCGGCGCGGTGGTCGGCCTTTTTGCCCTGTCCCTGCTCAGGCGACATGTAGGCCGGTGTGCCCACGCCCACGCCAGAAGCGGTCAGCTGCACCGATCCCTCGACCATCTTGGCCAGACCGAAATCCATCAGCAGCGCCCAGTCACCTCGATCCATCAACACATTCGACGGCTTGACGTCGCGATGAATGATCCCCTGCTCGTGAGCATAATCGAGCGCCTGAGCCAAATGTTCAATGATCTCGATCGCCCGTTCGGTTTCCACCGCTCCGGCCACGATCATATCTTTGAGCGTGCCGGCGGGCACATATTTCATCGCAATAAAAGTATAGTCGCCTTCCCGGCCAAAATCATAGACCGGCAAAATGTGAGGGTGTTCCAACCGCGCCACGGCCTTGGCTTCGCGAATAAAGCGTTCGGCAAAGCCCTGCTCATGTACGTAATAAGGAGGCAGCACCTTGATCGCCACGTATCGCTCCAGCGACGGCTGAAAGGCCTTGAATACCGAAGCCATGCCGCCCTGTCCCAACGGTTCGATAATGCGATATTGTCCCAAAGTTTGTCCGGTTAAATCTTGCATCAGAATCCTCCCCCTCCCACCCACACGCAGATATGTGCCTCCCACCAGCTACCATTTTAACACGTTCTGATGTTAAATTCAAGCAGCACTTGCGCAAGGATGTATTTCACTTTTGGGGCGAAACCGATCACATTCGGTTTGTTCAGCCGCCCTCCCCACAGGTCGCCCACGAGGGGCGATGCTACGGACGCCTAAATTCTGAAACTCGCTTGGTTGATTTGGCGCGATTGTGGTATACTCGTACATGCTTCAACCAAACACAATACTCGCGGAGTGGAACGATGAAATTGGTTACAGTAGCGGAAATGAAACGCCTGGAACAGGCCGCCGATGCCAAAGGGCATTCTTTTGCCGAGATGATGGAACAAGCCGGACGCGCCGTGGCGCTCGAGATCGCCAAACAGACGCCTGTCAAAGGCAAAATTGTTTTGGTGCTGGTCGGCCCCGGCAACAATGGCGGTGATGGCCTGGTGGCGGCGCGCTATCTCAAGGAAGCGGGCGCACAAATCGTCTGCTATATGTTGAAACCGCGCCCCGAGGGAGACACAAACCTCAAGCTGGTCCAAGAACACAATATCGCCTGTTTGCTCCTGGACGACGATCGTGAGCACAAGATGCTCCGTAAAGTATTGCAAAGCGTCGATATAATCATAGATGCGCTCCTGGGCACCGGCGTCTCCCGGCCAATCGACGGCGCGCTCAAGGACATCCTCGACGTGGTGCGCCAGACCGTGCAAGCGCGGCGACCGGCGCAAACCATCGCCTGGACGGCGTTGGCGCCGCCGTCCAGGCCGGCCGATCAGCCGATCCCCGCACCGTTCATCGTTGCCATTGACACGCCCAGCGGCCTCAACTGCGATACAGGCGAGATCGACGCTGCCGCCCTGACCGCCGACCTCACCATCGCTCTGGCCGCGCCCAAACGCGGCCATTTCCGCTTCCCCGGCGCGGCCGCGCTGGGCCGGCTGGTCGTCGCCGATATTGGCATCGACCCCGGGCTGGTCGCCGAAACGTTGGCCGGTATCCCGGTCGATGTGGCGACGGCGAAAATGGCTGGCGCGTTGCTGCCCGAACGCCCCCCGCAGGCGCACAAGGGCACATTTGGCAAGGCGATGGTCGTTGCCGGTTCGGTCAATTACACCGGCGCGCCTTATCTGGCCGCCGCGGCGGCGGCCCGGGTCGGCGCCGGGCTGGTGACGTTGGCGCCGCCGCAACCGCTGCACGCCATTTTGGCCGGCAAACTGGTCGAGGCGACATTTTTGCTCTTGCCGCACAGCATGGGCGTGTTGAACGTCAATGCCGTTCCGGTGTTGAGCAAAAACCTCAAGGGGTACACGGCGATGCTTCTTGGACCGGGGCTAGGTCAAGACAAAGAAACGGTATCTTTTGTTCATAAATTGCTCGATATGGCCCCGTCGTCACCGCCACCCATCGGTTTTCGACGCGGCCGGGAATCATCAGCGCCGGTCACGCTTCCCGCGCTGGTGATCGATGCCGACGGCCTCAACGCCCTGGCTAAAATCGACAGATGGTGGGAATACCTGCCGCCGCACAGCATCCTCACCCCGCATCCCGGTGAAATGGCGCGCTTGACCAGCAGTGAGAACGAGAATCGGGAGCGCATCGCCCTGGCCGCCGAAAAGGCCGCCGCATGGCAGCAAATCGTCGTCCTCAAAGGGGCGTACACGGTCATCGCAGCGCCAGATGGGGCGATCGCGGCGCTGCCTTTTGCCAACCCGGCCCTGTCGACGGCCGGCAGCGGCGACGTTTTGGCGGGCTGCATTGTGGGGTTGTTGGCGCAAGGGCTGGCTCCATTCGAGGCTGCCGTCTGCGGCGCGTATCTCCACGGGTTGGCCGGCGCGCGCGTGGCGGCCCGGTTGGGCGTGGCGGGGACGCTGGCCGGCGATCTGTTGCCGGAACTGCCCGGCGCCATCGCCAGCCTGAAAATGTGATATGGACGCGCCAACCCCGCTCGCATTGGCGGCGCCGTTCATCACCATCCTGGTCTTGCTGCTCACCGGCGCGGGGATGCGCCGCTGGGGGATGGTCACGCCAGAGGGCGCGCGGCAAATGAGCAGCCTGGTGCTCAACGTGTCGCTGCCGCCCTTGATTTTCATCACCCTGGCCGCCGAGATCACGCCCCAAGAGCTGGGGCAGGCGCCGGCCCTCATTGTCTTGGGCATCGCCGGCACATTGCTCGGCTATGCCGTGGCGACGCTGCTGGGCCGCCTGCCCATATTTTCGGCCAGCGACCGCCCAACGCTGCAAGCGATGACGGCGCTGACCAATACCGCTTTTATCGGCTATCCATTGTGCCGGGCGCTGCTGGGCGGGCAAGGGCTATTGTACGCGGTATTGTACGATGTTGGTTTGACGTTGGTGATGAGCACATTGAGTATCTGGTTACTCAGCCGTGGCGGTCAACGCGGCGGCTGGCAAGACCTGGCGCGCAGTCCAATGATGTGGGCGCTGCTGCTTGGTGTGGTTTGGGGTTTGTGCGGTTGGTCGATCCCCGCCTGGCTGCGGCAACCACTCGAGACATTGGGACAATGCACCACGCCGCTGGCGCTCTTGACCGTGGGTATGCTGATCCGGCCGGCGCCGGCGGCAAAGCCAAAGAGTTTTTGGCGATTGACGGCGTTGTCTGTGGCGCGCCTCATCATCACGCCGGCATTGATCATGGGACTGGTGATCATGTTCAAGGTCAACCGCGTGACCGCCATCGTCGCCATTTTGCAGACCGCAATGCCCACCGCCATTTGCACAACGGCGATGGTGCAACAGTACGGCGGCGACGGCGAGTTGGCGGCAGCGGGCGTCGTCTGGACGACAATGTTGTCCTTGATCACTTTGCCGGTGTGGAGCGTGAGCCTGGTCAGGTGAAAAAAAGTTGGTGTTGGGCCGCCGTTCATCGACGCTGTGAGCGGTGATAGGATCGATAGATCAAAGGAGGTTTGTATGCCGGAACTGACAGACGGGTGTGTCAAGCCCGCAGGCGGGCCAGTGTTGCCCGCGCCAAAAGCAGCTGTCCCGGTTGCGGGAACAGCACCATCACAGGAGGTCAAAATGTTAGCGCGCGTTGGTCAAAAAGCCATTGATTTTGAAGCCACGGCCTTTGTCGCCGGAACGGGATTCAAACCGGTCAAACTGTCCGACTATGAGGGTAAATGGGTTGTGCTCTGTTTCTATCCGGGTGATTTCACCTTTGTTTGACCGACCGAATTGGCAGCGGTCGCTGCCCTTTATGCGGATTTTCAGGCGCTGGGTGTCGAGATATTGTCCTTGAGCACCGACAGTCGCTTTGTACACAAAATCTGGCAAGAACAAGAACTATCCAAGATGGTCGATGGCGGGGTGCCTTTTCCGATGCTCTCGGACGGCGGCGGCAAGATCGGCGCCGTCTATGGCGTGTACGATGAAATGGCCGGCGTCGACATCAGAGGACGGTTCATCATCGATCCCGACTTTGTCATTCGGGCGATGGAAGTGCTGACCCCAGAAGTGGGACGCAACCCGGCCGAGTTGCTCCGGCAGATCAAGGCTTTCCAACACGTGCGCGAGACGGGTCAGGTCACTCCGTCGGGGTGGCAGCCCGGAGGGACCACACTCACACCAGGGCCGGATTTGGTGGGCGCGGTGTGGAAAGTTTGGAAACCATAAGCGCCGGCGAGTGAATTTGCCTGCCAGGCGGGAGGCGGCCCAACACCCGGCCTCTCGGTATTATTTTTCAAACGGCCCCCACCCGGCAACATTGGGTGGGGGTTGACCATTAGCGGTGCTATTGGCGCAAAAAAGGGAGTAAATATGAAGTCCAAGATCGGAATCGGTGTTCTCAGCCACGCACACGGGCATGCAAACGTATATTGCGATGTGATGCGGCGCTTTGAGGACGTGGAATTGATCGCCACCTGGGACGACAATGAGGCGCGGGGTAAAAAAGCCGCGCAAGCATACGGGTTGCAATACCGCTCTCGCGCCGACGATGTGATCCAGGACCCCAAGATCGATGCGCTGATCGTGACTTGCGAGACCAACCGCCACGCCGAATTCATCGAGCGCGCTGCCGCAGCGGGCAAACACATTTTGTGTCAAAAGCCCATGGCGACGACGTTGGCGGATTGTGATCGGATCATTGACGCGGTGCGCAAACACGGGGTCAAGTTTAGCATGGCTTTCCAAATGCGTCATGACCCGGTCAACCAAAAGATCAAGGAACTGCTCGATCAAGGCGCAGTGGGCAACGTTGCCATCGTCCGCCGCCGGCACGCGATCAATGTGTTGCTCAATCCGGCTTTTTTCAACGGCCCCACGCGCTGGCACATCGACCCCGTGGCCAACGTGGGCATGTTTTTCGACGACGCCAGCCACGCCGCCGATTGGTTTTTGTGGATGTTGGGTATGCCGCGCAGCGTGAGCGCCGAGATCGACAATGTTGTGACCCACGTTGCGCCCGATGACAATGGCATTGCCGTGTACCGCTTTCAAAAGGGCGAGATTGGCATTTTACTCAACTCGTCGACCACCGTGGCGGCGATCAGTACCACCGAGATTTACGGCGATCAAGGCACTATTGTGCAGGATTACGGCGATCAGCCAGGCGCGATCACGCCTCGACCCAAGGGCGTCGCCCCGCTGCGGCTGATCCGTCAAGGGGACAAGGAATGGACCGAGTTTCCGTTTGCCATCCCGGCAAGCCAACGCGAGCGTCTGGCCAACGTGCCCCGCCCCTTTGTCGATTACGTGCGCGGCCTCACCGGGCAGACGATCAGCGCCCAAGAGGGCCGCCAGTCGGTCGAGATGGTGCTTGGCGCATACCGGTCGGCGCAAGAAGGCCGGCGGATCACCTTTTCCACCGGGGAGAGGGCAACCCACCCGGACCAGATTTGACGAGTGTATTTCACCTTTATGGCGAACCCGGGCCTCGGAATTTCTATTCCGAGGCTGCGGAATCCCCATTCCGCCGTCACCCCCTGACCCCCAAAGTGAAATATGCCCGGTTTGATATTCCCCTTGTCAACGGGCTTGCAGTTGTGATACAATACAATTGGGTGTGTCTCAAACAAGTCAAGTTGGTAGGATAGCAGGGCTGTTCAATTCTACAATCCAGCGGTTGAAACCGCGCTTGGCGAGCCGTTTGCTGGTCGTCCCCCTACGGCGACGAGTCCACGCCAGTGATGGCGTCCACGCAGGTAGGACGCCCGGCTTCAGCCCGCCAGCAGTGACTTTAGTCACAAATTAGAATTGAACAGCCCTGGGTAGCATAGCCCCTCGTGGGCGCTTGATGGGCCACCCAGCGGGCACAAGTCCTTACACCAGAAGCGTGCTGCTTGCGCCGGACCGGCTCGCCGACGGGGATTTGACAATCCCCTTGGAGCGCAGCCGATGAGGGGCTATGCTACAGACGCCCAAATCATCTTGTGCCCGGTCAACAATCCTTGAGGTGAGAGCATGGAAATCAATCTTGCTGATGAACGCGCCTTGCTGCTCAACGCGCAACTCTCGATGGAGCAGGCCCAAGGTCGCGCCTGGGGCAACAAACTCGACGCCTTTGGCAAACTGCTTCGCGTCGCCACTTTTTTTTCACGGCCCGCGGACGACGATTTCGACCTGGTTTACAAGGAACAACGCTACCAACCGTTTTGGCACATTGTTTGTACATCACATTACGAATACGAACGCAGCAAGCAGTACAAACTGGCCGTCAGCGGCCCGCAGGTCCAATCGGTCACGATCGAAGGGATGAGTTTTGACGCGGCCAACGGCTCTGTGGCCTTGACCGGGCTGGAATACTGCCGCGAAGAGATGCGCCGCGAGGTATTGATCGACGGGTTTACCAATCAAGCCGATCCGGGGCTGGCCGAATACCTCAAATTTGAAGCAACCGAGATCCCCGAAGAAAATTTGGATGACCTGGCTACCGAGAAAACGATCGTGGTGCCGCCGCAGGCGCGCGCGTCGGCCGTGGTCCGCGATATTTTGATCGGGATGATTAAAAGCATCCAGGCAGACCGCATCATCGAGGATCGGATCGATGTGGAACGGGTGGACTTGTACTATCGCCCGGTCTATGCATTTCAATACCGGTGGCGCTCCAAAGAGCGCGAAGCGATCATTGAATACGACGGGGTGACGGGCAAACTGCAAACCGATGGCAAGACATTTCAACAATATGTCGGCAAGATCGTCGATCCCGAATTTCTGTTCGATATCGGGCTGGACACCATCGACCTGCTGGTGCCGGGCGGTGGACTGGCGATCAAATTGGCGAGAAAAGGCATTCAAGTGGCCCAGAGCCATAAAAAGGAACAAACATGATGCGTTTTGCCGCAAACAAAAGGAGACAATGATGTCCAAATCGGGAAAAAAATCAGAGACGCAAACGCTGTCTCAAGACGTCAAGGCCAAGTCTCACAAGATCAAAACCAAAGTCTATGAACGCGAGTTGCGAAAACTGCACGTCGAGTTGGTCAAGCTGCAAGAATGGGTCAAGGCCCAGGGTCTCAAGGTCGTCGTCATTTTTGAGGGGCGTGACGCGGCCGGCAAAGGGGGCGTGATCAAACGCATCACCGAAACGCTCAACCCGCGTTACTGCCGCGTGGTGGCGCTGGGCGTTCCCACCGAACGGGAAAAAAGCCAGTGGTACTTTCAACGCTATGTCGCCCACCTCCCTGCCGGAGGCGAGATCGTGCTTTTTGACCGGAGCTGGTACAATCGCGCCCTGGTCGAACACGTGATGGGCTTTTGCACCCAGACGGAATATCGCGAGTTTCTGCGTTCTTGCCCCGAATTCGAGCGGATGTTGATTCGTTCGGGCCTGATCTTGATCAAGTACTGGTTTTCGGTCAGCGATGAAGAACAGGAACAACGTTTCCAGGCGCGGATCAACGACCGCGCCAAACGGTGGAAGCTCAGCCCGATGGACCTGGAAGCGCGCACCAAGTGGGTCGAATACTCGAAAGCCAAAGATACAATGTTTGCCTCAACCGACATCAAACAATCGCCGTGGTACGTGGTCAATGCAGACAATAAAAAACTGGCCCGGCTCAACTGTATCCACCATCTGCTGGGGATGATCCCCTACCAGGACTTGACGCCAGAGCCGATCGATCTGCCGCCGCGCCAACCGGACGGAGGATATGTCCGCCCGCCGTTTACGGATCAAACCTTTGTGCCAGAGGTGTACTAGGGAAAAACCCGAGATTAACCGCCACATCACGCCCAACCAGGGAGCATAAAGAATGCAAGCTCAGGACATTATGCGTTCCAAAGTACAATATGTTTCCGAGACAACGACGCTGCGCGAACTCAGCCACGCCTTTCGCCGTTACAGCGTGACCACCCTGGCCGTTGTCGATGACCAAACGCGCCTGGTTGGCGTCGTCAACGAAGACGACTTGCTGCGGGCAATGATGCCCAGCTATTCCGAGCTGCATGACAACCTGAATTACATGCAGGATTACGAATACCTCGAAGATCGCGCCCAAGAAGTAGAAAACCTGGCGGTGCGCGAGATTATGATCAGAGGCACCATCAGCGTGCCGCCGACCGCGCCGCTGCTGCGGTTGGTGTCGCTCTTTTTGCTAAAATCCTATTCGCACATTCCGGTGGTCGATCGCGGCAAGATCATCGGCGTGGTCACCCGAACCGACATTTGCGAACTGATGTTCAACTAGCCGCGCACAACACAAAAAGGCCCGTGTCGACGCTCTCACCCACCGGTGAGTTGCCAACACGGGCCTTTTGCACTGCCCAAGATCACGGCCGCAAAAACAAGCGGCCGCAAAAACAAGCGCCAAAAAGCTAGCGTTTGGTGTACTGGGGCGCTTTGCGTGCGCGCTTGAGACCTGGCTTTTTCCGCTCCTTGACACGGGGGTCGCGGGTCAAAAAGCCGCCTTTGCGCAGCACCGGACGCAGTTCGGGGTCACTCTTGAGCAATGCGCGCGCCAACCCCTGGCGAACGGCCCCTGCCTGCCCGGTCATACCACCGCCCTGAACGTGTACGCTGACGAAAAAGTTACCCGCCAGCCCGGTCGCCTCCAACGGCCCTCTCAACACATTTGTGTCGCCAAAGCGAGAAAAATAGGCCTCGACCGGCCGATCGTTGATCATGATCTGGCCCAACTCGCCGTCGGTGTACAACCGTACCCGCGCCGTCGCTGCTTTTCGTCGCCCAACACCTTCATAATATGCCATCTGCTTCTCCTAACCTGGATAAATCAAAACCAAACAAGACCGCGCCGGTCAGTCCCTAAAACTCGAAAGCCTTGGGCTGCTGCGCCTGATGTGGATGCTCCGAACCGGCATACACTTTGAGCTTTTTGATGATTTTACGCCCCAGCCGGTTGTGCGGCAACATCCCCTTGACCGCTTGCTTGATCACCAAATCGGGATGCCGCTTGAGCTGCTCGCGCAAATTGCGCTCCTTGAGACCGCCAATGTATCCAGAGTGACGATAATACATCTTTTGATCCAACTTGCGCCCGGTCACTCGGATCTTGTCCGCATTGACAACAATCACAAAATCTCCCAAGTCAAGGTGGGGGCTAAAAGCAACCTTGTGCTTGCCTCGTAAAACCTGCGCTATTTTAGACGCCAACCGGCCCAAAGTTTTTCCTTCAGCATCAACGACATACCACTCGCGTTGAATATCACCTGTCTTTACCATAAATGTCTTCACCTTGATACTCCTTCAATAATGTACCGCCATCAGGCATAACCCATTTGCCGGCGCCGTGGGGCCGGCCATACTGCGCCTGGCCGAGGCCAGACGGATCGCAAACTCGTCTGTAGACAGAGCGCCTCTCCCCACCCGAAGCAGTGTACCCACAATGCTTCGAACCATTCGGTAGAGGAATGCGTTTGCCGTGATCTCGAAATAAAGCACATCCCCTTTACCCGTCCACGCGCTCCGAATCACCCGCCGCACCGTGTTTGTCCCCTGTGGCGGGCGGCCAAACGTTGCAAAATCATGTTCGCCCAACAACGATCGCGCCGCTTGCGCCATCGCCGCCACATCAAGCGGCTGCGGAACCCAATGCGCGGTTCGCCGCAGCAACGGCATTCTGATCGGATGACGCCAAATGGTATACCGGTACGTCCGGCTCGTCGCGCTGTAGCGGGGATGAAACCCCGCATCGGCCTCGGACAAGGACAAAACAGCAACGTCGCGAGCGAGAACCGCATTCCAGCCCCGGTGCAAAGCCGCAAGCGGACGATTCCAATGGACGCGAAAAGCGATCACCTGCCCCTGGGCATGCACGCCGCTGTCGGTGCGCCCGGCGCCAACCACCCGAACCGGTGTTTGCGTGATTCGGGCCAGCGCCGCTTCCAACTCGCCCTGAACGGTGCGCTGCCCAACCTGAATCTGAAACCCACAAAAATCAGTGCCGTCATAAGCAACCGTCGCGCGGCAAAACAGCGTATCCTGCGCTCCGGCGACCGGCACGCTAGCCCTCAACCAACTCGATCAAGGCCATCTTGGCCGCATCGCCTTTGCGCATACCAAGCTTGAAAATGCGAGTGTACCCACCGGGTCGATCCTGATACCGCGGCCCCAACTCGTCAAACAACCGCCGCACCACCGCCGGCTCGTTCAATTTGGCCGCAGCCTGACGCCGCGCATGCACACCCATACCCCGCACCACCGCCTCCAACTCGGCGTCCCTGGCCTCGCGCTCTTGCTCGGTCAGGCCGGCCTCTTGTGCCGCCTCGACCAAAGCCAACAACTTTTGCGCACGCTTTTTCTGCACCAACGCGGCAAGCCCCTGTTCATCTTGGGACCTGGCGAGACTGAGGATCGTCTCGGTCTGCCCGCGCCGCGAGAGCGTGATCAGTTTTTCTGCCTGCCCCCGAATCGCGCGCGCTTTGGCGTCGGTGGTCTGCACGCGCCCATGTTTGAACAGCGCAGTGATCAAATTCCGGTACAACGCTTTTCTATGTCCGCCGGAGCGGCTCAATCTTTTTCCTGCTACACGATGCCTCATCTTCAAACTCTCTCTTTACTCTAAAACTCGTATTCGCCTTCAGCCAAAAAGCCCTTTTCAACCAGTTTGTCGTTCAATTCGACCAACGATTTGACCCCAAAGTTGCGGATCGCCAACATTTCGTCGGTGCCCTTGGCCATCTTGTCCAACACTTCGCCAACCTGGGTGATCCCGGTCCGTTTCAGACAGTTGTAGACGCGCACGCTCAAGTCCAATTCTTCGATCGGCGTGTCATGTTGCGATGCAACCTCTTCCTCTTCTTCGACGATGACCGGTTCTTCGACCACAATGGCCTCGACGCCGGCAAAAATCGCCAGATGGCGCACCAACAGTTGCGCCGCCTTGCTCAATGCGTCTTGCGGGCGAATGGTGCCGTCGGTCCAAATTTCCAGAGTCAGCCGATCAAAGTTGGTCATCTGCCCAACGCGCGCCGGGTCTACATCGTAATTCACTTTGCGCACCGGACTGAAAATGGCATCGACCGGCAGTTCACCGATGGGCAACTTGGTACGTTCCCCGGTCGGCGAATACCCCCGCCCCACCTCAACCGTCATTTCAATGTCCAACTCGGTATCGGGCAAATCGACGGTGAACAATTCGAGATCGGGGTTCACCACTTCGACCTCTGGCGGGCACTTCAAATCGCCGGCGGTCACTGTACCGGCGCCGCGCACCGGCAGTTGAAGCCGCATCGGCTCATCTGCATACATTTTGAAACGGATCTGTTTGACATTCAACAACAACACAATGAGGTCTTGACGAACGCCCGGAATCGTCGAAAACTCGTGTGGCACATCTTCCACCCGAATCGATGTCACGGCGGCGCCGATCAGAGACGACAACAACACCCGTCTCAACGCATTACCCAATGTCGTCCCATAGCCGTTTTCCAGCGGGCTGATCACAAACCGACCATACTGTTGAGTCCCAACTTCACATTCGATTGTGGGCAATACCAAATTCAACAATGCACACCCTCCTCACTCCGCAATACTGCGGCGCTGACGATCCAGCGTCCTGATCGCATCACGACCAATGACACTGCATCTCAAACCTCGCTACCGGCTGTAAAATTCGACAACGAGCTGCTCGTTCAAAGCCAGATCGATCTGATCGCGCGCCGGGTATTCGACAACGCGGCCGGTCATATCCATAGGATCGAACGACAACCAGGGTGGCACGGCCTTGGCGGCGCCCGCCTCGGCCAGGTCCTTGAAATACGTCGAACTGCGGCTGGTTGGATGAATGGAAACCACATCCCCCGGCTTGAGCAGCGCAGACGGAATATCGCAACGCCGGCCATTGAGATCAAAATGCCCGTGAGAGACCAGCTGCCGCGCCTGAACGCGAGACACGGCCAATCCCAAACGATAGACGACGTTGTCCAGACGCGACTCGAGAATGACCATCAAGTTGGTACCCGTCATCCCCTTCCGGCGCATCGCTTCCTTGTAATAACGACGGAACTGCCTTTCGAGCACGCCATAAATGCGGCGCATTTTTTGTTTTTCTCGCAACTGCATTGCATAAGCCGTTGCGCGCCGCCGGCGGAACATGTGTTCGCGGCCACGCTCGCCCGGTGGATATGCGCGCCGCTCCATCGCACACTTTGGCGAAAAGCAACGCTCGCCCTTGAGAAATAGCTTGGCGCCTTCTCGCCGGCACAACTTGCACGCTGGCCCAATATATCTTGCCATTCTGCCTCCTACTTGTCAGTAGATGGAAAACCTAGACACCACAAAGAATACAAACATATCTTGTTATTTGTAAAATTCGCTGACTAGAGTTATTCGTAATCGATATACCCGCGTCTACAAGCCCGGCCTGCAAACGCCTTCAACATAATGACCAAGTCCTACATCCGTCGTTTCTTGGGCGGGCGACAACCATTATGCGGAATCGGCGTCACATCCGTGATCGTCCGCACCCGCAGCCCCGACGCCTGCAATGCCCGGATGGCCGACTCGCGTCCTGGGCCAGGCCCTTTGACAAAGACCTGAACCTCGCGCATCCCATTGTCCATCGCCTTTTTGGCGGCGTCTTCGGCAGCCATACGCGCCGCATAAGGCGTGCTCTTTTTCGAGCCGCTGTACCCGACGGTGCCGCCGCTTGCCCAAATAACGGTATTACCCTGCAAATCGGTCATGGTGATAATCGTGTTGTTAAACGTCGCATGAATATGCGCCTGCCCAGAAGGCACATTCTTGCGGACACGTCGAGCGCCTGATGACCTGCGGGACCTCTCTCTAGCTCGCGCCATACTTTCCTCCTCTGGAAAACAATCGTCAAAAATCGCGCTATTTCTTTTTTGCGCCGCGACGGCGGCCGCGCCCGGCCACAGTCTTTTTTGGGCCTTTGCGCGTGCGCGCATTGGTCTTGGTTCGCTGACCATGTACAGGCAGCCCGCGCCGGTGCCGCAAACCACGATAGCAGCCGATCTCCATCAGCCGCTTGATATTCATACTCACTTCGCGGCGCAAATCGCCCTCAACTCGATAATTGCGCGCAATCACTTCGCGCAACCGGGCGATCTCGTCTTCGGCCAGGTCCCGCACACGAGTATCCGGGCTTACGCCAGACTGTGACAATATCTCGTTGCTTACAGAACGGCCAATGCCATAAATATAGGTCAGTCCGATCTCGACTCGCTTGTTACGTGGCAGGTCTACGCCAGCAATACGCGCCATACTCTTCCTCCTTAGCCCTGTCGCTGCTTGTGACGAGGATTTTGACAAATCACCCGCAAAACCCCACGCCGTTTTATGATTTTACACTTGGGACAACGACGTTTTACCGAAGATGAAACTTTCATCACCAAACCTCCTCAATTTCCATTCAAACACGTTAAAATCTCGGGCGCGCCCTCGGTAATGGCGATCGTGTGTTCAAAATGAGCCGACAATTTGCCGTCGGCCGTCTCGACCGTCCACCCATCGCTCAAAACCTGCGTTTTCCAGGTGCCCATATTGACCATCGGCTCCAAAGCCAGCGTCATCCCCGGCCTGAGCAAATAATCGCGCATCTTGGGCGCGTAATAATTTGGCACCTGCGGGTCTTCGTGCATCGCCCTGCCGATCCCGTGCCCGGTGTACTCGCGCACCACCTGGTAGCCCTGCGACCGCGCATAGGTCTCGACGGCGCGAGAAATATCGCCGGTCCGGTTGCCCGGCCAGGCCTGCGCAATGCACAATTCGAGCGCCCTTTTGGTCACATCCAACAACCGCTGTGCCTGCTCGCTGATGCGCCCCACCGGCAAAGTGATCGCCCCATCGCCCTGATAGCCTTTGTAAATCGTCCCCACATCAATGCTAATGATGTCGCCCTCTTGCAAAACACAATCCGGGCGGGGAATCCCATGCACAATTTCCTGATTGATCGAAGCGCATATCGAGGCGGGAAAATCGTTCACCCCGCTATACGGATACCCCAAAAACGACGGCGTCGCGTTATGCTGGCGGATGATCCGGTCTGCAATATCGTTGAGCTGCTGGGTCGTCACCCCAGGAGCCACCGTATCGGCCATCGCCTCCCAGACAACGGCCACAATGCGGTTGGCCTCGCGCATCAAATCCAATTCGCGCTTTTTTTTGATAATGATCGCCATATTACGCCCGCGCCCGAATCACCTCGATCAAGGCCGCGTAAACGTCCTCGACATCGTTTTCACCGTCTACCTGGGCCAACACCCCCAGCGATCGATAATATTCGATCAATGGCCGCGTTTGCCTGATATAGACATCAATACGGTTCTTTTGCGTTTCCGGCGTATCATCGGGACGTTGGTACAACTCGCCGCCGCACACATCGCACACCCCCGCCGCCTTGGGCGGGCTATAAAGCTCGTGATAAACCGCCTTGCACTGCCGGCACGTCCATCGACCGGCCAAACGCTTCAACAACACATCCTCGGCAACGTGAATATACGGCGCCAACGATATCTTGGCGCCCTGCTCGGCCAGCGCCTGGTCCAGAGCTTGCGCCTGCGCCAGTGTACGCGGAAACCCGTCCAAAATCACTCCCTGGGCGCAATCGGGATGGGCCAAACGCGCCATCACCATCCGAATCGTCACCTCATCGGGCACCAACTCGCCCTGGTCCATAAAAGACCGGGCCAACAAACCCAACTCGGTCTTTTTACCCAGGTTTTCGCGAAACAAGTCCCCGCTCGAAACGTGTACCAAACCCAGCTGCTCGACCAGCAACGCAGCCTGCGTGCCCTTGCCCGCGCCCGGCGCACCCAACAAGACCAGGTACATTGGTTTCTGAGACATACGGCGCTCCCCTACTTGATAAACCCTTCATAGTGACGCATCAACAACTGCGCCTCCAACTGCTTCATCGTATCCAGCACCACGCCCACGGCGATCAGCAAACCAGAACTGGAAATAAGCATCGAAGACGAATAGCGCACCCCAGAAATGTTGAACAACCCAAGCACCGAATTTACCAGCCATGGCGTGACCGCCACCGCGCCCAAAAACAACGCGCCAACAAAGGTAATTCGCTGCAAAACACCGTTGAGATAGTCCAATGTGCGCCGACCCGGACGGATGCCGGGAATAAAACCACCCTGTTTTTGCAGCGTCTCGGACATATTTTGCTGTTCAAAGATCATCTGGGTGTAAAAATAGGTAAACAAGACCACCATCACAAAATAAGACAACCAATACCACGGACTGTTCCCGCCAAAAATACTGTATATGGTATTAGCCGTCTGGCTGATCCACGCCGTCTCTGAATTGACAAAATAAGACGAGATCACACCGGGAAACATTAGCAACGACTGGGCAAAAATGAGCGGAATCATCCCCGCCGAGTTGACGCGCAACGGGATGAATGTACTCTGCCCGCCGGCAATGCGCAAACGATTGCCACGCATCCCCAAGACGCGCTTGCCATATTGAACCGGAATGCGTCGCTGCCCTTCTTGCACATAGACAATCACCACAATCGTCAAAATGGTCACAGCGACAAACGTAACCAGTTCGATCCACTGCTCGCTGGCGATCAATGAGGCCAGGCGATTTGGCGTCCTGGACACAATCCCGCCAAAAATAATGATCGACAACCCGTTGCCAATACCATCGTTGGTGATCAATTCGCCCAGCCAGATCGCAAACATTGTTCCCGCCGTCAGCGTGCATAACGTCGAAATCGTCGGCAGCAACGCCTCCGGCGTAAAACCAAAGTTTTCAGGAGCAATGACCTGGTATTGCGCCTGCAAGATGCGCACCTGAGCATACGCTTGCAACATGGTCAATGGAACGGCCAACAAGTACTGGTAACGCTCCAACTTTTCACGACCATTGCGCTCTTGCTGCATCTTTTCCAAAGCCGGGATGATTGGTATGAGCAGCTGAAAGATAATATTGGCCGTAATATACGGCGAGACGCCCAACATCATCACCGAAAAGTTGGTCATTGCCCCGCCAGAAAACATGTCCAGCAAATTGATCAGCTGGTTTTCCTGAGCGATCTTTTGCAGCACGCTCCGGTCGATATTTGGCAGCGGCACATGCGCGCCCAGGCGGTAAATCACCAAAATCAAAAAGGTGATCAATAACTTGCGCCGCAAATCGGGCAACTTGAAGGCGTTTATCACACCTCGTAACATGGTTCTCTCCTCGAAAAATCACACCCTTGACCAACGCCGGCTTGCGAATCTCAGCCTTGCGCGTCTATCGCCAAGACCTCCACCGCGCCGCCGGCCGCCTCGATCTTGGCCCTGGCCGACGCAGAAAAACGATGAGCCTTGACCGTCAAAGCGCGATCCAATTCGCCATCGCCCAAAATGACGATTGGCGCGGTGGCTTTTTTGATCACACCCACCCCGGCCAGCGTCTCGGGCGTCACCTCGCCCTCAAAACCGGTCAGACTGGACAGGTTGACCGCAACATAATTCACACGGCTGCGGTTGCGAAACCCCCGCTTGTAAGGCAAGCGGCGCACCAGGGGCAGCTGCCCACCCTCAAAATAGGGGCCTTTGCCGCCGCCAGAGCGAGCATTTTGCCCTTTTGTGCCCCGACCGGCGGTCTTGCCTTTTCCGGCGGCAATGCCTCGGCCTTTGCGGGTACGTCGTTTCTTTGCCCCACGAGCGGGCCGCAAATCATGTAACTTCATCCTCTATATCCCTCCAACACGATCCTTCGCAACATCGTGCCTGTTGACCTGCAAATCCTACTCGACAGTTTCTACCTGAACCAGGTGGCTGACGGCGCGAATCATCCCCTGCATCACCGGGGTGCTCTCGACCTGAACCACATCTCCCAGCCGCTTAAGCCCCAACGCACGCAACGTGCCCTTTTGCCGCCGGGGATAGCCAATCTGGCTCTTGACATACTTGACGCGCAACTTTATGCTACTCATTTTTCTGACTCCAAAGCGGGCTGGTCTCAGAAACAGCAACCCCACGCATACGGGCCACATCCTCCGGGCTTCGCAGCGCGCGCAGCCCCTTTAACGTCGCCATCACCACATTGAGCACATTCGAGCTGCCCAAAGACTTGGACAAAACGTCCTTGACCCCGGCCGCCTCGACAATCGCGCGCACCCCGCCGCCGGCGATAACGCCCGTTCCGCGAGAGGCCGGCCGCAACAAAACCTTGGCCCCGGCGTGCTCGGTAATGATCTCGTGCGGGATCGTCGAGCCGGCCAAAGACACCAACTTCATATCCTGACGAGCATGCTCCGACGCTTTGCGAATCGCATCGGGCACGGTTCGCGCCTTGCCCATGCCCACGCCCACCCGGCCGTTATTGTCACCGACAACCATGACCACGCGAAAACCAAAACGACGACCACCCTTGATCACCTTGGCGACGCGAACAATATCCACCACTCGTTCGTCTAATTCTTCAACTTGCTCAAATCTCCGTCTTGCCATCGTTCCTCCTGATTGCTCGATCCCGGTGCGAGCAGCAATATCACCCTCAGAACGCGCCCGCAATTAGAATTGCAAGCCATTCTCACGAGAAGCATCGGCCAGTGCCTTGACCCGACCGTGATACTTGTATCCACCCCGGTCGAAAACAACCGTTGTCACCCCATTCGACAATGCCTTTTCAGCCAGACGCTTGCCCACCAACTTGGCCTGTTCAGTCTTGCTCAATTCCGAAACCTGATCGCGAATATCCGAATCCAGCGTAGATGCCGCAATCAACGTCCTACCAGAAATATCATCAATTATCTGCGCGTAAATATGTTTCAAACTGCGAAAAACACTCAGACGCGGCACATCAGGGGTCCCAGAAATTTTCTTTCTTACCCGCACATGACGCCGATTGCGTGCAGCCCTACGTGTTTCTTTCATCTAGTTCCTCCTAACCCGGACAGAGCCGGAGCCACACAGGATGCTTGCCTGACCAAACACTTGCCCAACAACCAAGCCTCCCCAACCCGGACAAATCAGAACCCCCGTCGATCGCGCGCCTGCCGGAACAGCGCCCCGCAGCGATGAGAAATGGGCGCGATCTCGAGCAAGAGTTGCTGCTTGCCCCGCATTTATTTAACCGATCTTGCCAGCCTTACCGGCTTTACGGCGCACGTACTCGCCCCGATAACGTACCCCTTTGCCCTTGTACGGCTCTGGGGGACGCCAGGCGCGAATGTCGGCCGCAACCTGCCCCACCACCTCTTTGTCAATACCCGAAACGGTGATCGTCGTACCACGGTTCTCGATCGTAAAGCTGACATCCGGCGGCGGAACAACTTCGACCGCGTGCGAGTGTCCCAAAAACAGCACCAGGTTGTTCTGTCGCATCACCGCGCGATACCCGACACCGACAATTTCCAACACTTTGCTAAAACCATCACTGACGCCAACGACCATATTATTGATTAAAGCCCGTGTTAACCCGTGCAACGCCCTGTGCTGCCGCTGATCTGAGGGGCGGTCAACCACAATCTGACCATCTCGGAGCAAAATGCGCATCTCGGGATGAAACGACTTTTCAAGCGCGCCCTTTGCCCCCGTCACCTTGACGGTACTGCCCTTAATCTCAACTTTGACCCCAGACGGCACCGGAATGGGCATCTTGCCAATTCGTGACACCGCAAATACCTCCTAACCTGGAAAACCCAGACCCAATAAGGACAGGCGTCATGACCGAAATCCTGCCACAAAAACAAGCATTTCGCGGCTTTGACGCCAACCCGGACAGGGCCGGACCAAAATATGTGCCCTGAAGGCACTCACCGACTGATCACGCCCAGATCGTGCTACCAAACGTAGCACATCACCTCGCCGCCCACACCGGCCTTGCGCGCCTGACGGTCGGTCACAAGCCCTCTGGACGTAGACAAGATCGCAATCCCCAAACCACTCAACACCCAGGGGATTTCTTTTTTGCCTGCATACACCCGGCATCCCGGCTTGCTGACGCGCTTGAGGCCAACGATGACCGATTTGCGCGTCTTGCGCTCGCCCACGTACTTGAGCCAAATACGAACCTTGGGCTGTGGACGCTCGGGAATCACATCATAATTCTGGATAAAACCTTCGTCTTTGAGGATACGCACAATCGCCAATTTGAGCTTGGAACTCGGCATCACCACCGACGTATGCCCGGCCTGGATTGCATTTCTGATCCGAGTCAACATATCCGCAATTGGGTCTGTCATCATAATCTTTTTACTCCGCCTTTGTCGCCCAGCTTACCAACTGGCCTTCACTACACCAGGGATTTGCCCCTTTAACGCCATTTCCCGAAAACAAATTCGGCACAACTTGAAGCGACGCATATACCCTCGCGGGCGTCCACAAATTTGGCAGCGATTTCTCACGCGCACCTTGTACTTGCGACGTTCCTCTCGATACGGCATACAAGTTTTTGACACATCACCCTCCTTTTATTGTGAACGCTGTGCAAACGGCATGCCCAACAACGCCAACAAATGACGTCCCTCTTGATCACTCTGAGCAGTGGTCACGATCGTGATCCCCATACCGCGTATCTTGTCGATCTTGTCGTAACTGATCTCTGGGAACACCAACTGCTCGCGCAGTCCCACCGCATAATTTCCATGCCCATCAAAGGCATCGGGCGAAATGCCGCGAAAGTCGCGCCGGCGAGGCAAAGCAACGTTCATCAACCGGTCCAAAAAAGCCCACATCCGGTCCCCGCGCAACGTCACCTTGACGCCAATTTGCCGCCCTTCACGAAGCTTGAACCCGGCAATAGAAGTACGCGCCTTGGTCACAACCGGCTGCTGCCCGGTAATCGTCCGCACATCTTCCACCGCGGCGTCCAACGCCTTGGCATTCTGCAATGCCTCACCCACGCCAATATTGATCACAACCTTTTCCAGGCGCGGCACCTGCATGACATTTTCATATTCAAACGCTTTGATCATCTCATCGACCACTTGGGTCCTGTAACGCTCTTTTAATCTCGGTATAGCCATCGATCGCTTACTCCCCGCAAACTCAGTCGAACTGGGCTTTGCACTTTTTGCAAACACGCTGTCGTCGACCATTTTCACCCCGGACATACCCGACGCGAGTACGTTCCTGGCAACTGGGACAGACCAACATCACGTTCGATATATCGATCGGCGCCTCAAGCTCGATCCGCCCGCCTTGCGTCTGCTGGCGTCCCGCCGGAATGGGGCGCTGGTGCTTGATCACAATATTCACACCCTCCACCACAATCCTATTCTTTCTCGGATCGACCACGCGAACCGTGCCCCGACGATCTCGGTCCTCCCCACGAATCACTTCTACTGTATCTCCTGCTTTAATCCTCACCATGTTCCTCCCGAGGCGAATTCTCTTGCCTCATTCTGCACCCAAGACGCTACAGCACTTCTGGAGCCAAAGAGACGATTCGCATAAACCCTTTTTCTCGCAACTCTCGAGCCACCGGGCCAAAAATGCGCGTACCCCTTGGGTTTTGGGTCAACGGATCCAAAACGACGGCCGCGTTATCGTCAAAGCGAATGGTCGAACCATCGGGACGTTTGATCTCTCTTTTGGTGCGAACAATGACCGCACGAATCACCTCGCCCTTTTTCACCGAAGCGGTAGGCGAGGCCTGCTTTACCGAAGCAATGATCACATCGCCAACGGCGCCATACTTGCGCGTCGAACCACCCTTGACACGAATGCACAATATCTCTCTCGCCCCGGTATTGTCGGCGACTAAAAGTCGGCTCTCTGTCTGAATCATCTCTCACTCACTCCCTACCCGGCCCGTTCCAGGATTTCTTCGACCACCCAGCGCTTTGTGCGGCTGAGCGGACGCGACTCGACGATCCGAACCAGATCGCCAACCCGGCAAGCGCTTTCCGCATCATGCGCCTTGTACTTTTTCGCTTCCTTGATCACCTTTTTGTACACGCGATGCCGGTACAAGCGCTCAACGCGAACGACCACCGTTTTATCCATCTTGTCGCTGACCACGCGACCCTCTAAACGCTTCTTGTGTCCCTTCATCTCTAGCCCTCCCCGGCCAACTCGCGCTCATGCAAAATGGTTTCCAGCCGGGCAATGTCGCGTCGGGCCACCTTGAGCACGTTATGGTCCCGCAATTGAGACGTGGCCCATCGAAAACGCAAATTAAAGAGGTTCTCATGGGCGCGTTCAATCTCTTGTCGAATCTCTACAATTGACAATGCACGAATTTCAGAGGCGTCCATTACATTTCTCCTCCAGACAGGTCATGCCGCGCGATCACCTGAGTCTTGACCGGCAACTTGTACGCCGCTTGCCTGAGGACCTGTTTGGCGTCCTCTTCCGACAAACCAGACACCTCGAACAAGATGCGCCCCGGCTTGATCACCGCCACCCAGTGATCGACGGCCCCTTTGCCCTTTCCCATCCGCGTTTCGGCGGGTTTCTGAGTCACCGGCTTGTCTGGGAAAACGCGAATCCAATACTGCCCATGCCGGCGCGTCTGGCGAACGATCACGCGCCGCGCCGCCTCGATCTGGCGGCTGGTCATCCAGCAGCGATCGATGGCCTGCAAACCGTATTCGCCAAAAGAAATCTGCGCCCCACGTTGAGCGCGCCCTTTCATTCGCCCGCGAAACTGTTTTCGATACTTTACTCTTTTGGGTAACAACATAACACACCACTCCTTATCACCACTGGCACAAGGACACAATCCGGGCGTCAGCAGGCGTCGCGCCTGTCAACGCCGCCCCTAGATGCCGACCAGTTCCTTGCCCAGCACCTCACCCTTAAAGATCCACACCTTGACCCCAATGCGCCCGTATGTGGTCAGCGCCTCAGCGCGGGCGAAATCAATATCTGCGCGCAACGTGTGCCGTGGAATACGCCCCTCGCTCATGTGCTCGCGACGCGCCATTTCGGCGCCAGACAGACGCCCACCGCACGCCACCTTGATCCCTTGCGCGCCCGCGCGCATCGCGTTCTGCACCGCCCGGCGCATCGCGCGGCTGTGAGAAACGCGACGTTCGAGCTGTTGGGCAATGTTCTCGGCCACCAGATAGGCGCTCAAATCCGGCTTTTCGACCTCTTGCACGTCGATCTTGAGCTTTTTGCCGGTCAGCGCTTCCAAATCCTGACGCAACTCTTTGACCGCAGCGCCACGCCGCCCAATGATCACACCCGGCTTGGCAGTATGAATGATCACCACCACCTGGTTGGTCAGCCGCTCGATCTCGATATCGGCAATACCCGAGTGTCCCATCCGCTCACGGACGAGTTCGCGAATCCGCTTGTCCTCACCGAGCAAATCGGCATACTTGGCGCCTTCGGCATACCAGCGCGACTTCCAGTTCTTGATGATCCCAATCCTGAATCCATAAGGGTGAACCTTGCGTCCCAATGAACTTCCTCCTTGGCCTTTCGCTACCGGCCCGTTAATCCTCGTACTCTTCTAAAACGACGGTAATGTGGGATGAACGTTTCAACCACGGTTTGAACCGTCCCCTCGCGCCGAACTTGCGCCACTTGCGCGTTGGCCCGCCATCGACATAAATCTCGGCCACATACAAGTCTTCGCGCGACAAGCCAAAGTTTTCCTCGGCATTCGACATCGCCGAGTACAACACCTTGTACACCGGCTTGGCGGCAGCCTTGGGCAAAAACTGGAGCATCTCCAGCGACTCGAGCAAATCCTTGTTTCGCACCTGATCGGCGACCAGACGCACTTTTTGAGGCGACATCGGTACGTGCCGTGCAACCGCCTTGACCTTTGTCCACATATATTCTTCCGACATAAACAACCTCTCCTCTTTGGCAACAAATATGCGGCCAAAGCCGGAACCCAGGGCAACTCGCGCTCAAACCCCGCTTACCGGCTCTTTCTCTCCTTGATGATATGCCCGCGATAGGTCCGGGTGGGCGCAAACTCGCCCAAGCGGTGCCCGACCATATTCTCGGTGATATAAACAGGCACGTGCCGGTGTCCATTGTGGACGGCAATCGTATGCCCCACCATCTGAGGAAAGATCACCGAGGCGCGCGACCAGGTCTTGATCACACGCTTTTCACCGCGCTGATTCATCGACTCGACTCTTTGCAGTAACTTGGGCTGTACAAACGGCCCCTTTTTCAACGATCTGGACATCTGTGCCTCCTTACCGTCCCTTATTGCCTCGACGCCGTACAATATATTTGTCCGTCCGCTTGTTACGACGTGTGCGCTTGCCCAACGTCTTTTTACCCCACGGGGTTTTCGGACCGGGCATACCAATTGGCGAACGCCCTTCGCCGCCGCCGTGCGGGTGATCGCGCGGAGTCAACGCCGAACCACGCAGCTTGGGACGACGCCCCAGCCACCGGCTACGCCCGGCCTTGCCAAGTTTAACCAGACCATGTTCCGCATTGCCCACCTGCCCCACCGTCGCCATACACGCTTGCAACACCCGCCGAATTTCACCCGACGGCAACCGAATCTGCGCGTAATTGCCCTCTTTGGCCACCACTTGCGCCGAAGTGCCCGCCGAACGAACCATCTGCCCGCCGCGCCCCGGCTGCAACTCGACATTGTGAATCATTGTCCCTTGCGGGATCGCCGCAATGGGCAGCGCATTACCGACGCGCGGCTCCGCTTCGGGGCCGCTCATCACCACATCGCCGACCATCAAACCCAAAGGGGCGATAATATAACGGCGCTCACCGTCGGCATAGAGCAACAGTGCAATACGCGCCGAGCGGTTGGGGTCGTATTCAATCGACTCGACCTTGGCCGGAACGCCCACCTTGGCGCGCTTGAAATCGATCTCGCGGTAACGCCGCTTGTGCCCGCCGCCGCGACGACGAACGGTGATCTTGCCACGAAAATTGCGTCCCGCGCGCTTGCGCAGCGATCTGACCAACGAACGTTCTGGCTTGGAGCGAGTCAACTCGGAAAAGTCTGAAACCGACATCCCACGCCGTCCCGGCGAAGTCGGTTTATAAATCTTGATTGCCATTTTTACTACACTCCTTCAAAGATATCGATACGTTGGTCCTCTGCCAGAGTCACAATCGCTTTTTTCCACCCAGACTTGCGAACCACAACCCGCCGTCCATAACGCCCACGCTTGGGCTTGACGTTGATGATCCGCACCTTGAGCACATCGACATCAAAGATTTGCTCAACCGCCGTTTTGACCAACTGCTTGTTCGCGCGTTGAGCCACCTCGAACGAATACTGCGGCTCGTACAGACTTCCCTGGTACTGCGCTTTTTCTGTTACCACCGGGCGTTTCAAAACATCATATATGTGCATCTTTGATTCTCCCTCGAGCAACGATTCTTGCGTTGGCTATACGCCAACAGCTCATCCCAAAATCTGCTCGATGATCGCTAACGACTGTTGGGGAAGCAGCAAGTAATCATAGCCCAACAAATCGCGAATGTTCAAATAGTTTGCCAACATGGTCTTGACATGGGGCAAATTATTGGCCGAACGCTCCACCTTTTCGTTCTTTTCGGCAAGCATCACCAAAACACTGCCCGCCAGGTTCAACCCCTGCAACACGGCGGCCATATCGCGCGTTTTGCTGCTCTCCAACGTCAGACCATCGACCACGACAATTTGCTCATCCTGCGCCTTGACCGTCAGCGCAGAGCGGTACGCCGCCCGGCGCATCTTGCGCGGCATATCCTTTTTATAACTTCGCGGTTTGGGGCCAAACACAACGCCGCCGCCCGGCCACAGGTTCACCTTCATCGAACCGTGCCGCGCGCGCCCGGTCCCTTTTTGCCGGTACATCTTGCGCGTCGAACCGCGCACCTCGCCGCGCGTCTTTGTATGATGCGTGCCCAGCCGGGCATTGGCCAACTGTCGCACCAACGCCTGGTGCATCAAAGACTTGTTCACGGGAGCGTTATATATACTATCGCGCAACTCTACCTCGCCCACAACCTCGCCCGCGATATTGCGTACTGAAACTTGCATCATTGTCTCCTAACCTGGATAAACCAGACCCAATCAGGACAAGCGCCGCCGAATGGCTACTGCTTGCGACCTGCGCGCACCAAGACCAGACCCCCGTTCGGCCCCGGCACACTTCCCCGCACGGCCAACAAGTTGCGTTCCGGATCGGCAATCATGACCAGCAGCCCCGCCGACGTAATCCGCGCGTGGCCGTAATGTCCGGGCATTTTCTTGCCCTTGACGACGTGTCCCGGATAGGCGCACGCGCCAATCGATCCCGTCGAACGCACCCGGTCCGTCTGACCATGCGTCGTGGGCTGGCGATGAAAACCGTGCCGCTTGATCGCGCCGGCAAAACCGCGCCCCTTGGACTTGGCGATCACATCGACACGCTCGCCCGGAGAAAAAACATCGGCCTTGACGCATTGGCCGACCTCGACGCCAGACACGTCGGAAAGGCGAAATTCGCGCAAAATTCGCAAATTCTTGCCCACCTGCTTGAGGTGACCGCGCTGCGGCAGATTCAACTTGCGCGACTCGACCTCTTCATAACCCAACTGCACCGCAGAATAACCATCCTTTTCAACGGTCTTGATCTGCGTCACATAGCACGGCCCAACCTCGACGACCGTCACCGGAACCGCCGCCCCTTGCTCGTCAAAAATTTGTGTCATACCCACTTTGCGACCAATAATACTTTTCATCTTGTGTGCAGGCTCTGAGACTGCCGGCGACCCGATTACAGGCCCGCCGCATCATCCCATCCAGCCTTGCCTCCTCTCATCATCTTGAGTGGAAATTCAGAGCATAGAGATTCCGCCGTATGCCAGGCACACGGCCAGAACCCGTACTCGAATTCAACGAGATTAGTTCAATCTCGCGCTCCTAGAGCGTGATCTCGATATCTACCCCGGCCGGCAGATTAAGACGCATCAATTGCTCGACGGTCTTGGAACCAGGATCGATAATGTCGATCAGCCGCTTGTGCGTGCGCACCTCAAAGTGCTCCTGCGAATCCTTGTCGATAAACGGAGACCGGCGGACACAGAAACGCTCAATCCTGGTCGGCAAAGGCACCGGGCCAATGACGCCCGAACCGGTGCGCTCGGCGGCCTCGACAATACGCTGCGCCGACTGATCCAAAATCCGGTGATCATAGGCTTTGAGCCGAATCCTGATTGTTTGCTTGGCCATTCTCATCCCTCTTTTTCAGTTTCTTGGCAAAAACACCATCTATGCCAGGAAAACCTTCTTGATTACTCAATGATCTCGGTGAGCACACCCGCGCCAACCGTCAAACCACCCTCACGGATGGCAAAGTTTGACCCCTGCTCCAACGCCACCGGCACGATCAACTTGACGATCATCTCTACATTGTCGCCCGGCATCACCATCTCGACTCCCTCCGGCAACTGAATCTCGCCCGTCACGTCCATCGTCCTGATGTAAAACTGCGGCCGGTAGCCGGGAAAGAACGGCTTGTGTCTCCCGCCCTCATCCTTGCGCAACACATACACATTCGCCTTGAACGTCGTGTGCGGCGTGATGCTCCCAGGCTTGGCCAACACCATCCCTCGCTCCACTTCGTCCCGCCCGATCCCTCGCAACAAACACCCCACATTGTCGCCAGCCAATCCTTGATCCAGCAACTTGTGGAACATCTCTACTCCTGTGCAGACCGTCTTGCGCGTGTCCCTCAACCCGACGATCTCGACTTCCTCCCCAACATTGACTTTCCCACGGTCGATCCGCCCCGTCACCACCGTCCCGCGCCCCTTGATGCTGAACACATCCTCGATCGCCATCATGAACGGCAAATCCACCTCGCGCTCCGGCGTCGGTATGTACTCGTCCACCGCCTTCATCAACTCTAAAATGCACTCGTATTCCGGCGCATTCGGATCCTCGCTGCTGCTCTCCAACGCTTGCAGCGCGCTCCCTCGCACAATCGGAATGTCGTCGCCTGGAAAACCATACCCATCCAGCAACTCGCGCAACTCCAACTCGACCAACTCTAGCAACTCTTCGTCGTCCATCATGTCGACTTTGTTCAAAAACACCACCATCGCCGGCACTTCTACCTGCCTCGCCAACAGCACGTGCTCTTTGGTCTGCGGCATCGGCCCATCCGGCGCGCTCACCACCAAGATCGCACCATCCATCTGCGCCGCACCAGTGATCATGTTCTTGATATAGTCCCGGTGCCCTGGGCAGTCCACGTGGGCATAGTGTCGATTCTCTGTCTCGTACTCGACATGCGCTATGGCGATCGTGATCCCTCTCTCCTTCTCTTCCGGCGCATTGTCGATCGAGTCGAACGCGCGGAACGAGGCCATCTTTTTCATCGCCAGCACCTTGGTGATCGCTGCCGTCAAAGTCGTCTTGCCGTGGTCAATGTGCCCAATCGTCCCCACATTGACGTGTGGCTTGTCGCGTACAAACTTTTCTTTACCCATC
>CAYZYE010000003.1:0-65795 GCA_964481205.1 uncultured Anaerolineae bacterium
CCCCATTTGCCCTTCGCGTTGCCTCAAGCTATAATATCGCCAGTTCATTTGCGCGCATCTGTGGTTGTCAGGTTTGTTTCCCCGCGCCGCGCCGGCATTGTGAGGACGCCATTGACCTCTGTTCTGGTTATTTACAAAGAGTTCCCCGCCCCGGCTGTGGCTCACGCCGGGGGCAAAGCCGTGTTCCACGTCATCGAGTTTTTGCACCGCCGGGGACACCGCGTCTCGCTGGTCGCCCGCATACGCGAAAAAGAAGCGCCCCTGCTCGCCCAAGTACGTCCCTTTTGCGAACACGTCTATACCGTTCCTCACCACACGGCGCTGCCGGGGCCGCGACCGCTGGCCTTTGCGCGTAGCTATCTGGCGCTGCGGCGACAGTCCCGGCGCACGCTATGCGAAAGCGCCCCCGATTTTGTCCACGTCGAAGTCACGCAAACCGCGTTTGCCCTACTCGGCCTGCCGCGCCCGCTGGCATCATTCCGCCCACTCGATGTCAACTGGTTTCTGCTCCAACAAGCCGCCGCGCGCGCGCGCGGCGGGCGACGGCTGCTGCTCAAGAGTGCCTCGTGGCTGCTGCGCCAGATCGAACCGCTGATCTGCCGGCGCTATGATCTGATCGAGACGATTTCAGAAGGCGATCGCCGTCTGCTGGCGCCGCACTGCGGAGATAAACCGGCGCTGATGCTGCCCCTGGCGCCTTCATTTCACCTGACCGACGATACGCCGCCGGCCGTGCCGCCCGGCTCAAACGTACTTTTTGTTGGCGCAATGTACCGCACCTTTAACATTCAAGGAGTACACTGGTTCTTGGACCAGGTCTGGCCCAACGTGCTCGAACGCGCCCCTCAAGCGCGCTTTTACGTGGTCGGCTACGACCCGCCGCCGGACATTTTGGAGCGGCACAATGGCCGGGATGTGTTCATCGTCGGTTTTGCCGAATCACTTGCCCCCTGGTACCGGGCGGCGACGGTGTCCGTCTCGCCGCTGCTGGTTGCAGGCGGGCTGCTGCAAAAAGTGATCGACGCGCTGGCCGTGGGCGTGCCATTGGTCGCCACGTCGGTGTGCAACCACGGCGTGGGCGCCACCCCCGGCGAGCACCTGCTGCTCGCCGACGACGCGCCGTCCTTTGCCGACGCCGTCGTCCGCCTCTTGCAACACAAAGCGGAACGCGAGCGCCAGAGCCGGGCCGGAAAAACGTTCGTCGAGGAGCGATACAATCTGGAAAAATCGCTTTTGCACTGGGAAACAACCTGGCTCGAACGCCTGGACGCCCCCAGAGCACCAACAATGAGGTAGAAACATGATCGAATCGGGCTTTGACATCTGGACGCTGGTCGCTTACCTGGGGCTGGGACTTTTGATCTGGGGAGGCTTTTGGGTGATCATGCCGGGCGTCTATGGCACACCGGGCACAATGTCGCGGCCGGGGTTGATCCGCGCGGCGCTCAAACTGGCCGAGGTCAAACCCGGCGATAAAGTCTATGATCTGGGCGCCGGCGACGGGCGCGTGGCGGTCATGGCCGCGCGCGAGTTTCAGGCGCACGGCGTCGGCGTCGAGATCGACCCGGCGCACTGCCTGGTGGCGTGGGGGCGAGCGTTGTTGAGCGGCGTGATCGGGCGGGTCTCGATTCGACAAAAAAACCTGTTCGACGCCAAACTCGATGACGCGGACGTGGTCTTTGTATACCTGACGCCGGCCTTGATCGAACGGTTGCGTCCACAATTGATCCTCAAACTGCGCCCCGGCGCGCGCATTGTCAGCGTCTACTTTCCCATCGAAGGATGGAAGCCGGTCGACGTTGATATTGGCTACCTGGTTTTCGCGTACCGGACACCATCCGAGCCGGGCAGCGTGGACGATTTCCTCAAAGAATGGAGCCGCCGCCCGCCCCAGTAGACGCGGGTTTCTACCATAATCTTTTGTTCAGCGGCCGGCTAGAGCGCGCCCACGCCCATCAGCGCGCCCATTAGCACAAACGCCGCCGCCGATACCCACAACAATACGCGCGCCGGAACCAGCCGGCACAGCCCTTGCCCACCGGCCACGCCGATCGCCGTCACCAACGTCAGCGCCAGCGCGCCGCCGGCAAAGACCGGCCATGGCGATCTGGCTTTGCTGGCCAGGCTAAACACCGCCAACTGGGTTTTGTCGCCGAGTTCGGACACAAACAACAGGCTCAACGTCCAGGCAAACACCTTCCAATCCCAACCGCCGCCCGCGGCGTTTACGCCGCCGCACGCACGCGCCTGCTCGTCGTCGCGCGCCGACCTGGACGCTTCGCGCGCGATCAGCAGCCCCATCACGACAAAAGCCAACGCCGCCGCCACGCGCAAGACGAGGGCCGGAATAAAGCGGCTGACAATCTGTCCACCCACAGCGCCCAGCAGCGTCACCAGCGTCAACGCCAGACTGGCCCCGGCAAAAACCGCCCACGGACGGCGGTACTTGCAGGTCTGCGTCACCACGGCCAACTGGGTCTTGTCGCCCAATTCGGCGACAAAGACCAGCCCCAATGCCGAAAACAAGGCGCTCCAATCCATTCAGCCCTGCCCCCCATCGATCGCCGGCGACGCAGCCTGGCTGCGTTTCGCCATCCAGCAGGCGATCAGGCTGGAAATCGGCCCGGCAAGCATCAAACCGATGCCGCCGACCAGGGTGCGGACAATTTCTTCGACAAACACCTCGCGGTTGAGCGAAAACCCCAACGGCTCCTGGTAGATCATGAGCAGCAAAAAGAGAGGCAGCGACGCGCCGACATAGGCCAGCATCAACGAGTTGACCATCGAGGCAAAATGATCCACTCCCACCACCATGCTGCGCCTGAACAACTCGCGCCGGGACAAGTCGGGGTTTGCCCCGGCCAACTCGAACACGGTTGAGGAAAGGCCAATCGTAATATCGTCGAGCATCCCCAGCGCGCCCAGGATGATCCCGGCCAACGCCAAACCACGTGGATCGAGTTCAACCTGCGTCGCCACCACCAAAAAGCCCATCGACTCGTCGCTCAAGCCGCTGAGCGCAGTCCAGGCCACAAAAATCGCCGCCAACAGCCAGGTCAACACCAGGCTCACACTCAGCCCCAACACGGCCGCATGAGTCTTGTTCTTCCAGCCGTAGACAATGTACAACGACGGGGCCATCAAAATCACCGCGCCGACAATGCTCACTCCCACCGGGTCTTGCCCGGCCAGAATGCGCGGCAGAATAAAACGCACCAGCACCAGCACGCTAAAGGCCAACCCAATCAGCGATCGCAGCCCCGTCCAACGCCCGACGCCTATGGCGACCAGGGCAAACGCGATGACCAGAACCCAGAGCGAAAAGTGGCGATCGACGCCGCTGATGTAAAATTGGTCGCCGGATGGTCCCTCGCTGTGCTGCACCACCACGCGCATTCCGCGCCGGAGCTGGCTGGACTTGGTCGAGAGGTACATGCCCCCATGTTCCACCTCGATAACCTGACCGGCCATCTCGCCCGATGTGATTTTCACCTGAATCAGCTGCACGTGCTGCGCGCCAAAGTCCGTTTCAATTTTTTCCTCGGCCAAGATTTGCACCACCTGGCCGTTCATAGTTTGCGTCTGATCAAAAGCAAGAACGTCGCCGGTCGATTGCGCCAATGGGGGCAATTCGGGCGGCACAAAAAGAATGCTGCCCACCACAACGAGTCCCAAAACCCCCAAAACAATCCACAATACACGATCGCGGGTCAAATTCAACCGCGCCAAAAAGGTTTTCATACAATGTTTCTCCCAAACTTGCGTTCAGCGCCAAACACTCGCCACGAGCAGGGCGTCGAGGAAAGCATTTAATCGAGTGCGACCACCTCGCTTTTGATCTCGCCCTGATCGACCGTCACCTTGATATAGTGGTAAAACGAGTCCGGGTGCTTGTCCTGATACAACGGCGCGCCGGCTCCGCCGGTGATAATGTACACCGTGCCATTCCGCTCCTGCCGGCTGTAAGCATGGATATGACTGGTAAACACGCAATCGACCTGGTATTTTTCCATCAATGCCATAAATTCGTCCCGGTTGGAATACAAAATGTGACCGCTTTCGTCGGGATCAAAGGGCGGATAGTGCATGACGACCACCCGGAGCGGGCGATCGGTCGCGGCCAGGTCTTGATCGATCCACGCCAACTCGTCCTGCGAGAGGTGCCCCGAAGCGCTGTTCGCCAGCGTAAAATGCACCGTATCCACATCAAACGAATAATGCGCCGCCGGCGCGCCGCTGAACGCCAAATAATTGCCCAACGTTTGCTCTGCATCCAGGTCATGATTGCCCGGAACCGGATAAAAACGCAGCGGAAAATCGGCCATCAATTTTTGAAAAGCCTCGAAATTGCGCTTGCTGCCATAGTCCACCAGATCGCCGGCGTGGATCAAAAACGCATTGTGATCCTGGACGATTTTATCCAGGATTTGTTGATAGACCCCGGTGTTGCGGCGACTGTCGCCGGCCACGGCGAATGACCAGGGCCGCCCCGGTTCGATGTCGAGCGGTTTCGGCATCGGCGCTGCGACCGCCGGCGCCGGGGAGGGCGTTGGCGAGGGAGCAAATGTCGCAGTTGCAAACGGCGTGACCGTTGCCCCAGGCGTCCAGGTTGGAGGCCAGGTCGGCGTCGGCGGCGTGGGCGGGTGGCTCAAAATGGGGCCGAGCAAGCTGAGGATCATGCTGAGAACGACGATGGCCGACATGCCATAGGCGACCTTTTGAATGACGCTTTTGCCTTGTTTCCGAGTCATAAGAACAAACACCTCCCTGAATTGGAATCGTGCGCATTATACCATCGCTCCATATCGACGGCAAACAAAGGCGCGGCTCACGGGGCAGGTATTTCTCGAAACAAGACCTGGGCCTCGACGCCAAGTGATTTGAAACCAAACCACTCGTACAGACGACGCGAGCGATGATTGTCTTGTTGTGTGTTGAGCGTAATCCCAAAAACGCGCCGTTCGCGGCAAAAGCGAATCACGTCGGCCAGCAGGCGCACCCCAATTTGCCGCCCTTGCCATTGGGGGTACACAGCCAGCCGCGACAGATGGCCGTGCCGGCCGATCAGGTTGGCATAGGCATAGCCGACGATTCGACCGTCCACCTGCGCCGCGACAAAATAAGGCAAATCGGCGTATATGCGCGTTAAACTCTCCTGGGTACATTGCCACACAGGGGCAAAAGCCGCGCGATCGATCGCGACGATGGCGGCAAAATCGGCGGGGGAAACCGGAACCAGGCGAACGCCGGCGTTGCCGGCCGAGGGCACGCCAAAATCGGTCTTTTGAAGAGTGATGACCCGGTTTTCGAGGTGGAATCCGTGCGCCAACAATCCGTCGATGAGCCAATTTTCCACGCCGATAAAAACCAGCGTATCGACCTTTTTTGCCCGCATCGACGCCGCGATGACGGGCAGCAAGCGAGGCAACACATCCGGCAACGCCCATGTATCATCCAGCCCGAAAACGCGAATTTGAGCCACCGTTGCCGGCTCGATGAACACACCGCAGACACAGAGCAAATCCCGATCGCGCATACACAGAAAAAACGAGTGTTGGGCAACGACGGCGGGCAATTGTTCCCAGGGAACGCGCAAAACAAGGCGCGTTATTTTCTCTAAAAAATGTTCGATTTGCGCATAATCGGCGGAAACGCCGGTGCGGACAGAGAACATCACAACCTCTCGAGATATCGATCGCATCCTGATGAGCCAACGAAACAAAAAAAGGGCCAAGGGCACAAGCCTTTGACCCCCAAAAACGACGACCAGGTTTACTCCTTTTGCATCGTCACCGTAATCTGCCACGGATCGTCACTGTCTTGCGGCACCAGCATCTTGTCGACCACGGGAGTGTACCCCTTGGCCACGGCAAAGACATGGTACGTTGTGCCCCGTTTGACGCCGACATTCATCTTGAAATTGCCTTCGGCATCGCTTTGCGCCGTATCGTAAATCAACGATTTGTCATTGCCACTGTCCAAAAACTCTTTGACCGTGACCCCTTCTTTGAGGACGACAAAAAGTGCGTTAGGAATGCCGCGCTTGGTATCGCTGTCGCGGACCGTTCCGACGATCAACACCTCGTCGTCGCCGCCGTCGCCGCCCGGATCGCCGCTTGTGATCTCAAAGGAGGCCCACATGTGTTCCAACGTCGAGACCACGTTCTCCCACTGATCCTGAACGACAACAATGATCACACTGTACCCGCGCGAAGCGGTCACTTGGCTGAACAAAATGCCGACAATATCGACGCCATTGTTGTCATATTTGAACAAGATGCTATGCCAGCCATCGTCCTGGCTCTTTGAGTCTTGTTTTTGCGCATTAGACAGATTTTGCGACAGCTTGTCATAGATCGCTTCGGCCTCTTGTTCGGCGTTGGCCGCCGGATCGGCATTGATCGTCACCAATACCAAAGCCGTGTCTTGAGGATGGGCAAACTGCACCCCCGAATCGCCTTCTTTGACCAACCAATCTTGGGGATGGTCGATCGAAAAGCCCAGGCCTTCGTTGGTATAAGACGAAAACTGGCCGGCATCGCCCCCGCCGCCATCGCCTTTGCCCTTGCCGGGCGGCGGCAAACTGACCGCGCTGATCACGACAAAATCACGCGACTCGATCACGTGACCGTCCAGGTTCACCTCGACCGAATAGTCGCCGGGCGTCCACCGGCCTTGCGGCTCCAACGACAGGCCGACAAACGTATCGCCGACAATGCTGTCTCGCTCGGTCAAACCGACAAAAGTGTCGGCCTGGTACCATCGCGCCGCGACAACGTTTTCGGCTTTCATATTGACAACCTGGATCGAGAGGACAAAGGGGTCGATCTCGCTAAAGGTATTGGTCTCGGCAAAGGGCCGTTGATCGTCGGTCAGGCCGCGACACAAGCTAACACCGACTATTTCCGGTTTTGCTTCTGGCGCCGGCGTGGCCGTAGGCGGCACTGGCGTGGCCGTAGGCGGCAGCGGCGTGGCCGTAGGCGGCACCGGCGTGACCTCTGGCTCTTTTCCACCGACCTTGATACAGGCCAACAACATTATTGCCAACAGGGCAATGGTTCCTGCTAATATCCATTTTCTCGTTCGATTGGACATGGCTCCAAGCTCCTTTCAGTCTTCCGGCATGGGCATAATGCCCTTGGTACGCCAGTGACGGACATCGATCAACATGGTTTGGTATTGGAATTTGACCCAGTTTGCCTGCCCGGCTTCGAGCGCGTCTTCAAAAGTCAGCCCCTGGCCGAGGACGGTGGTTTCGACAAAGATGTACTGGTGCGAACCGTCGCTGGTTTCGCAGGCCACAAATGCATGCCCCGGCACGAGCACAATCAAAGGGTTCATATCCATCGCCTCGATCGCTGCGGCGTACAGCGTAGCCGTTTCGATACAGTTGCCCGCCTGTTGGGCGATCGTCTCGGCCGGCAAGCGAACGCGCTGGACAAAGGTCTTTTCGGTGCTGGCCAGCGATACCGGCGTGTTGACGTAGCGGATGCGGTAATCGTCATTGAGCACGCGATAAATCGCCGCCAGCTGGGGCAAAACGCCTCGTTCACCAGCCTGATAACCGTAAATGGCTTCGCCGGGCATGTACTGCGTGGCGTCGCGCAGCAGCTTTTCCACCGCCGGCGAGGCCGGCGTCACCCAGGCGGCGACGTATTCTCGAAAATCGCCGACCAGCTCGCCATTCTCATCGACGATCACCACGACGAGATCGCGTTTGGACATCATATCGACGGTAATCGACTGCTCATCAAGCAATTTCTCATCGCCATTTTCCAAAAAAGTCAGCTTGTAGTGAAAAGACGCCGACTGCCCCTCGTTGAGTTGGTTGCGCGCCCCGGTTTTCATGATCGGCGTCTGTTCGACCTCGACCGACTGGCCGGCAGCCAAATCCAGGGTGTCGATGGCCTGCTCGGTAAACCCTTCGATCTCGGACACGAGTTTGACCTTGACCACCTGCTCACCCTGATTGGTCAGGGTAAAAATGGCAAAGTTTTGTTGCTTGGCCGTCTTGCCCAACAAGTGATAGATCGCGGTCGGCACCTTGTTATAATACTTGACGCTGACATTGACCGTTGGCGGCGGCGGAGCGCTTTCCAGCGTCGGTGTGGGCGGCGCGGGGGTCGGCAGCGGGTTCTCTGAAACGTCCGGCTCAATGTTGACGCATGCCAGCATCAACGTCGCCAACACCGCCACCGCCCAGGACAGCCTGTTCAAACGTCCTGTCTTGCGCATGATCCGCCCCTTTCTATCCCGGCGTCACCAGGGCCAAAAAACGCTCAAAATCGTCGATGGCCTGATCGTACACGCTTTCATCGGCCAACAAAGTGATCACATAGGTTGCCGCGCCATGTTGAAAGACATAATCGACGCCGTGCAGCACAACGGGTACCTGAGAGTTGAGCAAATCGGGATTGACATATACATAGGCAAAGTGATTGCGGTAGGTCTCCCGGCCGCGCCACTGGATCGTCTCCCCCTTGATAAACTTGAACAATTCTTGTTCCTGAATCCGCGCCTGATTCAACGCGCGCGCCATATCCTCGTTGGAATCTGAATTGGCAAATTTTTGCACCGAGATGGTCGTGCGAAAACGCGCGCCCGCGCCGGGGTCGGTGATGGTCAGAATCGTGGGCGCAGAGACCTGTTCTCGAATCCAGTTGTGGCCATAGCTGGCCTGAAACCCATCTATGTTGATGTGAACAGCGCGCGCTTGCGCGCCGGCCTTGACGCCCCAGGCGACGATCAGCGCAACGGCAACGATGACGATGACCAAGAGTTCTGCATAACGGTCGCGCGGTGTAGCCCCGGCTTTTCCTTCGACTATGGTTTCAGCATTTGCCTTAACCGCCATTAGACTGCTCCTTTCTGGCACAAATATCAGGCGCTCGCGCTCTGTGTTTGTTCAGCGTCGATGCCTGATAGCGTGATCTCGTTGGCCCGCCGCATCAAGTACCACAGCACGGCAAAAGTGGCAATGGCCACCACCGCCGCCAGCAGCAAACCAAGCCAGGGATTGACGTCGAGTCCCACCTGCGTCACCTCGCCTCGCGCCCAGGTGAACAAGCCATTGAGGACCGCCGCGCTGACAACGCCCAGCGACTGCCACCACACCGGCTCGACCTCGAATTTGGCCCGCCCCAAAAAATAGCCCGTGATGCCCGAAAAACTCGCCTGCGCCAGGGTGGTCACGGCGATGCGAATGATGCCCATATAGAGATCAACCCCACCGTTGGCGATGACATAGTTGATGTTGAGCATCGCTGCAAACCCCAACCCGGCGGCCGTGCCATACACCACACCGTCGATGCGCTCGTCGAATTCGGGCGTCATATAGACGCTATAACGCACCGCCGCGTACTTGAGGAATTCTTGCACCATACCGATCACCAGGATGCTGCCAACGATATGGGTGAGGGTATTGGTGGACAGCCATTCGCCAACCTGAAAAAGTTGGTTGATCACCGGAATGGCGATGGCATTGCACAGCAACATACCCAGGATAAAAACACCGATGACATACTGCTTGGGTTCCGGTTCCAGGCGGTCTTGACGGTAAAAGAACACCATCCAGATCACCGCCGGAATGAGAGCCAACACGATGCCGCTCCAAATCAAAGCCGCGCCGTCCAGTTTTGGTTTGGTCAACCAGACGAGCAAGGCGACCAGGACCACAAAGATCAACACTGCCCCGATCTCAACCACGCCCGATGCCCAAAGTCCCTTGTGTTCTTTGGTCACGTTGGCATAGTGATCGGGGCAGTACAGTCGGCCACCCAGCGTTTTGGCCTCATCGCCCAACGGCTTGTGACACACGCAGCAAATCCGTCCTCCTGTCGACATCATCAGTCCTCCTTTGCTTTGCGGGGAATTGGGGTAGATGCAAACGAACAGATCCATTGTAACAAGGTTTCACGGTCTTGTCAATGACTTGTCACGCTCCAACGCCATCACCATGGCAATGGCGTTTTCGCGGCTGTGCGAGAGGCTGATCGCCCACCGGTCCAGACCCAGCTCTTGGGCCAGCTGGCAAGCTCTGCCGTAGAGAATCACCTCTGGCTGGCCGCGCAAGTTATTGCGCACCTCGATCTCGGTCCAGCTCAAGCCGCCGCCCCAGCCGACGCCCACGCCCAGCGCTTTGCCAACCGCTTCTTTGGCCGCAAAGCGCGCGGCCAAAGAGGCCATCTTGCCCCGGCAATACGCGATCTCGTCCGCCGTGTACACGCGGCGCAAAAAACGCTCACCCCAGCGCTCGACCGCGCGCGCCAGGCGCGGAATCTCGATTATATCGACGCCAACGGCCAGTGGGACGGGTTGCACGACTTGCTCCTGGTATCAGACAATGTTTCAGGCCGGGGCAACGCCCATCGCTGCGGCCACTCGCTGCCCCAATTCGACGGCAAAGTTGGTGCCGCGGTCCCACGGGTAGACGTGGTGCAGACAGGCCCAATAGAGATTGGGCAGCACGGGCGTCTCGGCCAAAGGGATCTGCTGCGAATGGTTGACTCTGGGCACGGGCTGCGCATAAGGCTCGCTAAACGCCCACCTGGCTCGCACCCAGTCGTCGTCAAAATCGGGACGGACTCGGAGCAGCGCCGGCCGGTAACGGTCATACAATTCTTGGGCCGAAAGACCCATTTCGGGCGCATCTGCGGCCACATAATCGCCCAGGTAGACAATGATGTCGCCATGATAGTGCGCCTTGTCCTGATAATTGGTGTGCTCGACCATCGACAGGCAAGGAAATTCGCCCTGTGGCAAATTGAGCCAATACGTGCCCCCGGTGAGAATCGAACGTTTGAGCGCCAGGATCAGCACCACCGCTCCCGTCGATTGAAAGCGGTTCCCATCTCGATAGCGATCCGGCAACTGGGCGACCATCTCGGTCAGTTTTCGGGGCGATGTCGTGGTCAACACGCGGTCGAACGTCTCGACGACGCCATCGGCCAGAGTCAAAGTCACCTGGCCGTCTGCCTGGGTGATCGCGCTGACGGGACGGCCAAGGCAGACCTGACCGCCGCACTCTTGCACAGCCTGAGCCAGGCGGTCGATAAAAACCTGAAATCCCCCCTCAAAGTAGCCAAGCTGCGGGGTGCGGGCCGCGATACGCGCCCAGAACCAGGCCATATTGACCCGATCAAAGTTGGCCTTGAACTTGCCGCGCAGCATCGGCTCCCACAACTCGCGGTAGGTCCGCTCGCCCAACGCGCGACGCAGCCATTGATGCGCGGTGACATGTTCCAGACGAACGCCATTTCGCACCAGGTAGCGCAAATAGGCGATCACCACGCCGGCGCGGATATTGAGCCAAAAAGGCAAATTGGGGTACCGGGCCACGGCGATCGGGTTGTCATAAATGTATGGCTGCCCGTTGACCCACAGCGACGTTTTGGGACTGGAAAAGGTCAACGGCGTGTGCAGCTCTTGCGCCAGAGCCACAATCTCTTTGTCGCCGGCAAAGATGTGACGATAAAATCGATCCAGCGTCCAGTCCCATCCGGCAACGCGGAAACCCGAAGACAGCCCGCCGGCGATGGATTCGGCCTCGTATACGATCACGCGGTGCCCCTGTTTGCTCAATTCATACGCGGCGCTGAGGCCGGTGATGCCCGCGCCGACAATGCCTATTTTCATATCCCCTCCCAAAACCGTAAAACCATATCCCACCCATTTGGGCAATTCCAGAAAAATAATTGTCCCAGATTAGCATAAAATAAACAAATTTATGGAATTGCTCGAGCTTTTCCAGTCCGTTTCAGAGGCAACCTGGGCAACAGGCGCCAGTGCTTGCGAGCTTGTTTGAAAACCGGAAAAGCCTTACTGCCCGGTGACGCCCGGTATGTACAAGACATAGAGCGCCCGGTACGCCTTGTTGACGTCGAGGATGCCGTCGTGCCAGCCGCCCAGAGCATAGAGCGTCACGCCGTCTGTAGCGACGCCCATCTCGTACCACTCTTGAAGAAATGGCGATTTGAACCCTTGCCAGACGCCCTGGGCGGGATTGGCGTCGGCGGGCGTAAAAATCTCATTGTCCAGGACAAAACTCGACCCCAGTCCCCCGCCCACAATGTGCATTTTGCCATTGATCTCTACGGCGCCAATGCCCCCTCGCGGGCTGTTCATCGACGGGCAGGCAGCCCATTCGTCGGCGTTGGGATCATAGACCTCGCAAGTCGCCAGTTCCGACTCGCCATCGTACCCGCCAACAACATAGATGTGATCGTTGAGCGTCACGGCAGCGCCATAGCCGCGCGGCGTGAGCATCCCGGCCAATTCGGCCCACCGATCTTGCTGCGGGTCATAGCGATACGAGCCGGCCAGCGGCGCCCGGCCATCCCACCCGCCAAACAAGTACAGATCGCCGGCATACGCCGTCGCGGCATAAGCGCAGGCCGCCTGCGGCATCGACTGCGCCGCGCGCCAACTCCCCAACGCGCCGTCGTTTGGATCGTATACCTGGAGAGTGTTGGTTACTGTATCATCAGACAGCATGCCGCCGGGAAGCAGTATCTTGCCGCGCAACGAGACCGCTTGCACGTTCGATACGGCTGTGATCTGGGGCGCGCCGCTGACCCAGGTGTTGGTCTGAATATAATAGATCTCGACCGCATCGCTGACGCCGTCGGCGGTGACGCCGGCGATGGCGAAAATGCGATGGTTGTCATAGACGACGGCCAATTTGCTGCGCGGCGTCGGCATCGGGGGCAACGTTTTCCAGCGGTCGCCGGACAATGCCGGCGGTTGCCGCGCCGGGGTCGGCGTGTCTGGCACGGGCAGTGGTTTGAGCGGGCGCGGGCGCGTGACCCATACGCCGAGGGCAATCGCCAGGGCGGCAATGAGCATATAAACGCGCTTCCAGCGCGCCAGCGGCGGCGCAACCGGCGCGGAGACGGGCACGGCGTCCCGGACAACCTGGGGCGAAACAGATTCCGGTGTCTCCGGCTCGGGAGCAGGCGTCTCTGGAATGCCCAGTTTCACCCAACCACTCTGAATCGCCACCATCGTTGCCTCGGTGCGCGAGCGGACGTTCAACTTGGCATAGATGTTGCGCAAATGCACCTTGACCGTGTTGGGACTGATGTGCAATTCCTGGGCGATCTCGCGGTTGCTCAATCCCTGGCTCAACAAATGGAGCAACTCTAATTCGCGTTCGCTGGGTTGTTCGATCTCTGTTTGCGACATAGATTATCTTGGATTTCCGTAAAAATCCACACCCTCGCCTTTTTTCGGCCCGGTCAAGTGTGGAAGGCTTTTCCAGTTTTCAAAATGTCCCCTTTGAAGCGGACTGGAAAAACCTGGGCAATTACATAAAATGAATGATTGCGACGTGCGACGTGTGTTCGGTTATTTTGGCGCGTTCATCGACGCGCCAGCCGCAGACCCAAATGATCTCGCCGTCCTGCCCGATCAGCAAGGGAACGAGGTCGCGCCACCAGGCGGTCAGCCGGGCGTTGACCAGCAACTCACTGACCAGCTTTTGTCTGCCGCCCATACCGAGCGGGCAAAATCTGTCGCCGGCGCGCCGCCGCCGCAGGAACGCCGACCGGCCAACCACGCCGGCGTCGAGAAAAGCGCGCCAGGGATCGACGTTTTGTTCCCAATCCGGGGGCAAACGATCGACCGGCACAATGTTTACCTCGACCCGCCCACTTGGCGGCAGCAGCGTCACGCCGGGGATAGTCAGCGCCAGGCGCTCGACCGTCAACGCCGGAAAATCGGGCGGCGGCACCAAGCCGGCCTCGGCGATGAACAGCCGGGTATAACCCACGGTCAAGACAACGCGGCGCGGCAGCGTCGCTTGCGCGCCAACGGCGCCTCGATGCGCCACCCGCACCGCCGCATCGACATGCTCGAAATTGACATCGCGCAGGTTGCGGCGCAAATGTTGCACGGCGCGGCGTATCATCGCGCGCTGCAAAGAAACGTGCCAGGTCTGCCAGACGGCCCGGTCAAAGACGACGACGCGATCACTAACTTGGGCCGTTTTATCCCAGGCATCGTCACGCAGCGTACACAACAGGTCATAATCGTCGCGGATCACCTGGGCGCTGCGACGTAAAATGACCCGCAGGTTGGGCTTGTACGCCTTTTCGAGATGCGGCAGCAATTCGTGACGCAGTTTGTTGCGATAAAATGTCGTGTCCAGGTTGGAGCGATCGCAACGCGGTTGTAAATCGTGCGCCCGGCAGTACCGCTCAATGTCGGCGCGGGGCGTTTGCAGCAGCGGACGGATCAACCATCGCTCTTTCCCAGACGTCGATGGCGAGAGCAAACGCAGATCGGCCAATGGCGTTGCGGGCAGCATTCCGCGCAGCCCGGCCAGCCCGGCGCCGCGCAACCAGTGCATCAGGATGGTCTCACTCTGATCGTCAGCATTGTGGCCCACGGCAATGCGCGCGGCCTTGATCTCGCGCGCCGTCTCGAACAAAAAGGCGTAACGCACGCGGCGCGCGGCCTCTTCGATGCCCAGTTGGCGCTCGCGGGCGACGGCGCGCACATCGCGGGACTGGACGGTACACGGAATGCCCAACTGGGCGGCGAAATCGGCCACAAATTGAGCGTCGGCCTCGGCGTCGGCGCCACGGATGAGATGGTTGAGATGGGCAACGTGCAATGTGATGCCCAACTCTGCCTGGCAGGCATGCAACAAGTGCATGAGACACAACGAGTCCGCCCCGCCCGACACGCCCAAGAGCACCGTGTCGCCGGGAGAAACAAGCCGTTCTCGATGAATAAAGCGGATCACATCGCGCCGCATAAAGCTCTCACTTGGGTTGCAATAAAATCTCACGTCTCGCGCAAGTAGGGCAATTGCCCGTATGTCGGGAAATATAAATGCTTTCGTCTCGTTCTTACGCTCTGCGTGGGAGCGTCCGGCCATTCCATCTGCTCCTGCCGGATCTGGCGATCCGGCAGCCGAACAAGATAAATGCGACCAGCCTCGCCTCGCCGTTTTTGGCCTGGATTTGGCAATCCAGGCCGAGCAAACCGTGGCCGCGGAATCCCCATTCCGCCGTCACCCTATGACCCCCAAATTGAAATGGGTGTGTTTCAAATAATTTGGGCGTCCGTAGCATAGCCCCTTGTGGGCGCGGCCGGCGCCGTCCGTATACGGCGGCGCATTTTGCTGCCTGACCAAAAAACTGCTATACTGGGGGCATCGCTACACTTGGAGGTGGTTATGAGCCAGTTGCTTTATCTCGACGCCGGCCAGACGGTCACTTTTGAACTTGAAAACGCGGTGCCGATCTTGCGCGAGCGCTATGCCTCGCCGCAAGCGGGCGTGATCGAACTGCGCGGCTTTTTCAACCCCAAAGCCTATATGGAAACGCTCGACGGCGTGCGCTATCGCATGCTCTCGGCGAAACACGACAAGCGATACCCGGGGCAAATCGCTTACCCGGTCGTGCGTTTGCCGGACAAAACCGAGCTTTTTCGTCTCTTGACGCCGACGGTCGCCTTGAAAGAAAAACGAGGGCCGGCCAAATTGCGCTTTACCACCGTGTTCGACGACCAGGCCTACATTTTCAAGCGCTCGACGCGGCTGGGACGGGCATTTGAAATCTGGGATGGGATGGAGATGCACCGCGTGGTACAGCGAGAACGTGCGCCCAAGTTGATCCTGGACTCACTCGTGTTGATCGAGGCGCCGGCGCTGCTGGTCTTGCTTTTGCCCTGGTTCGACAGCCAGTTTCTGAATTAGCGCCGCGTCTATCGGCGATCATTCGCACTTGCACAAACCCGCATAGTCCGCCCATCCAGACGAATGTATTTCACTTTTGGGGCGAAACCGGGCCTCGGAATAGGGATTCCGAGGCTGCGGATTGGACAAACCGTGGCGGCGGAATCCCCACCTGTGGCGGCGGAATCCCCATTCCGCCGTCACCCCCTGACCCCCAAAATCGAATACACCCAGCGCCGTCTGTTTACGACGGCGCAGAATTACCTCTAGTATGCGTTCTTGTTCGACCCAAAGGCGAAAAAGGTTCTGAGCAGAATCTTGATGTCCAACCACAACGACCAATTCTCAATGTACCACAGGTCGTACTTTATTCGTTCGGGGATCGACGTATCTCCGCGCAAACCATTGACCTGCGCCCAACCGGACATACCACCCTTTTCACGGTGCCGGTCCATATAGCGCGGAATGCTGCGCCGAAACTGCTCGACATAGATCGGACGCTCCGGTCGCGGCCCGACCAGACTCATTTCGCCCAAAAAAACATTGATCAGCTGTGGCAATTCGTCCAGGTTGGTGCGTCGCAGCAACTCGCCCAATTTGGTGCGGCGAGGGTCATCCCCGGTCGTCCAACCGGGGCCATCCTGCTCGGCGTTTTGCCGCATCGACCTGAACTTGATCATCCAAAACGGCTTTCCGTCCAACCCCATCCGCTCTTGAGCATACAAAACCGGGCCGGGCGAGTCGAGTTTGATCAGCAGGGCAATAAACAACAAAAAAGGCGAGATCACGATCAGCCCCACCGTAGCGCCGACCAGATCCATCGCGCGTTTGAACCCCTTTTTCCAGCCGTGCATCTCTACGTCATGCACGGTGAGCAAGGGCAAACCGTTCAAATCGCCGATGCTCATCTCTGAGGCCATAATCTGGAACAAGTCGGGGAAAATTTTAATATTGACGCGCCCACCGCGCTCACACAAGGCAATGATCCGCAACAATTCCTCGTGACGTTCTTCGGGTTCGCCCACAATCACCTCGGCGATGTGGTGAGCGCGAATCAGCTCTGGCAGCTGCTCTACCGTCCCGATGACCGGCACGCCCTGAATACGCCGCCCCGGCTCGCCGTTGACCACCCCCACCAGTCGATACCCCGTTTCGGGAGAGGCGACGAGTTTTTGGACGATCATTTGCCCCACCGGGCCGCTGCCCACAACCAGCACGTTTTCTTGCGACCAGCCACGACCGCGCAAAAAAGCGCGCCCCCGGCGGTGCAAGATGCGCCCGCCGCCGACCAGCAAGATGGACAGCAGCCAGGCATAAATGACCATCCCGCGCGAATAATCCAGTTCGAGCAACGTGTTCTTGAAAATCAGCGAAGTGCAGGCAATGGCGAGCAGCGTGCCGATCGAGACGGCGCCGGCGGTCGAGGCGAACTCGTCCACCCACGGCTGCGCGCGCTGGTCGCGATAGAGACTGTAAAAAAAAGCCGTGATCAGCACCGACAAAATTTGCACGACCATCATCCCCAAATATTCTCGAAAAGCGCCAATATGTTCGGGCGGCGCCGGCCAGTGGATGATCAGCCGCAAATAGTAGGCCATATAAAAAGCCACACCGATCAAGACGGCGTCCATCAAGACCAGGGTGATCGTGAACCAGGTATCGGCATGCGCCTTGATTCGTTGCATCATCTTTCCTGCTCCGCAACAACGACTGGCGCCCTGCCGCCGCGCACGACCTCGGCCGCCATCGCCCAGCCGCCTTTGAGAAAAATGCCCAGAACAATGAGCCAGCCAAACCAAAAAGGCGTGCTCGCGGCATAGTGCTTTTGATAAAAGAGATACATTGCGCGATAAAATTCATAGCGCGCCTTGCGGCTGTGCCGGCTCGACGCGCCTTTATAATGCAACACTTGAACGTCGGCCTTGTAATAGATTTGCCACCCGGCTTGCTTGATCCGAAAAGCCCAATCCAGGTCCTCGCCGTACATGAAAAACGTCTCGTCGAGCAGGCCAACTTGATCGATGGCCTGGCGACGCACGAGCATAAACGCGCCATTGACCGCATCGACCGGCGTGGACAGTGACGGGTCGAGATAGGTCATATTGTAACGGGCAAACCGCTCGCTCTTGGGAAAGAGTTTGCTCAAGCCGAGAATGTGATAGGCCGACACCACAGGCGACGGAAAAGCACGCCGGCACGCCTTGTCGAACGAACCGTCCTGGCGAACCAGACGCGGCCCGGCCGCGCCGACATTGGGATGGGCGTCCAAATAAGCAATCATTTCACTCAACGCCGTGGGCGGCAGCCGCGTATCGGGATTGAGCAACAACGCATAGCGCGGGCGGGCGTCGCCAGTTGGCGACGCTTTGCCCGGATTGTCAAAGCCAAAGGCGCGCAGCCCCAGATTGTTGGCATAAGGATAGCCACCGTTGGTCTCGCTGGCGATCAACTCGACCTGCGGAAATTCGGCCTCGACCATCTCGCAGCTATTGTCGCCGGAACAATTGTCGATGACGCAAACCCGGTACGTGAAATCCCCCTCGCTGTCGTAAATGGACTGCAAACAGTCCCGCAGCAAGCGCGGAGTTTGATAATTTACGATAATAATTGCCAAATCAAGCATACCAAAAATATTGTCCAGTCACCATACAATTTTATCAATGTCATTGCAAGTATAGAGCAACTGAAATATTGTACTCAAAACCCGCCTTCCAGGCAAAATCGCCGCGCAGCGAGGCGCGCCGCCGTCAGGCGCACCTATTCGACAGGCTCGTCCTGCCCAACCACCAACCGCTGCACCTGCTCCCAGCAGCGCACGATCTGCTGCATCTCTTTCCGGCTGTCCGGCGCTTCGCCGTAATGCACGCGCACATAGGCCTCGGTGATCGTATCGACCGCTTCGCGCCCCTCTGGAAACGCCCGGTACAACGTGCGCCGGTGCTCATACGGCGTCGTCGCCGGCCGGCGTGGATGGCCGGCCTCGGCGGCCAGGTCGACCATACTGGCGTAAATCTTGCGGATCGACGCCGCCGAACGCTTTTTACGGTCGCCCAGTTGAGACATCCAGGCGCGTACATTGTCCAACCCTTGCCGCAAACTGTTTTTCAAATCATCGACCAGGTCTTGCGCCGACCACACCGACTCGCGGTCGAGATCGTCTTCCTTTTCGCGCTCTGCCATCAACCGACGAATCATCCTCGCCACCAGCAGCAAACCGCCCACCAGCGCGAGCGCGATCAAGATCGAGTTACAATACGAAAACCACTCGCGAAAATCCTCGGCGCCCTGATCGAGAATCGGGCTGAACATCGGCGACGCAAACAATGTCTCATCCTGCCCGCTGCGGTTCCGCTCGACCAAATGAATCAGATCGACCAGCCATTCGAGCAATGGGTAAAACAAATAAAACAACACACCGATGCCATACCAGGCTATCTGCCTGAAAAAGTCAATCGCCGGCCGCAAGCGATTGAGCAGCGCCGTCAAAACCTGCCTGGAGAACAAAGCCGCCAGGAGCAGCGCCAACCCCAAACTGCTCAACGAAGAACCGATCAACACCGCCACCCACTGCTTACTACCCAGCGAACTGTCGTGGATGCCACCCACCTCCAACATACGCGCCAGAGCAATGCTGATCAAACCAAAAACAAAACAAGCGGCCACAGCGCCGATCAAATTCTCGCGCTGGCCCAACATGGCAACCAAAAAATAGGCCAGCAAAACAACAATCCCAACCCGAAAATGGAACCCGACCTGCCGCACATCGTACCCCTTGCGGCTCAAAACGATCCCCCGCCACCAACACACAAAAAGCACGCCAATGACCACCAGATCGGGCGGCAACCCCACCATGGCGCTAAAAAGCCGGTCCGTCGAAGCGACCAACCATCCCAGGTCGCCCAACGCATAATCGCCGTACAAAACCAGGCGGAGCGTCGCCACGATGGTCAAAATCATCAACCCGGCGACAACCGCCTGCCGTCGGTCAGCAGTCAGCGCGGTACGATTGAGCAAACTGGCGCACAAATAAGGCACCCACATCAACGCGCACATTCCCAAAAACGAAATCGCGTGTACCCGATTCTGCGCCAGCGCATTGAACAACAAATACCAGGGATAGATCACGCCGGCTTCCATCGCCGCCAAACTGAGATACAACAACTCTTCAACCCAGTCAATGCCGGCCCAGCGAATCGAGGTCAAATCGCGCCAAAAACCGCCCTGTTCAGCCGCGTTCACCCGACATCCCTTCCTTCCAGGCCGACCACCCGGTCAGCACAGCATCGCGCCGCATCACGTCATCGAGCTGCTGCACCGCCGACGTCTGCACCGGATAATAAGCCGACATCGCGTCGGGCAAATGGTAAGTCAAAATCCGGTCACTCAACAACGGATCGGGCGCCTTTTTGTCCAACGAAATCAACACCAAACGTCGTCCTGCATCGTGCAGACTTAGCAACGTGGTACTCAACTCTTTGGAAACAATCGCCGTGACCACGATCAACGTGGCCCCCCAGGGCAAACGCGGACTCGAGCGGCTCAACAATTGAGCGATGCTCTGCGTTGCCACCGGCGTCACCGCCGCCAACGCCTCCAAAATGCGCGTCAGCTGCTGCGGATCGCGCCCCGGCAGCACCTTGATCGGCTGGTCGGAACGCGGCACCGAACCATTGGCCATCAAACCGGTCACATACCGCCTGCCCACCGAAAAACTGCTCACCGAAGCGGCCACACTGATACACCGCTCCAACAAATCGGGGATCGTCCCCATCCAATACCGTTCCAGCGTAGCCACATTGAGAAAAACCATCACCGTAAACGAAGTGGTCGGTTCGTAAACCTTGACCTGCAACTCTTGCCGCCGCGCCGTCGCCTTCCAATGAATGTGACGAAACCCATCGCTGGGAAAATGATCGCGCACCCCAATCGTCCGCGAAGGGTCTTCAAACATCCGCTGCCGCGCCTTGGTCTCGCCAAAAGGATCCTTGGGCGGCAGCCCCAACTCGTCGATCGGCAGCACCCGGGGGTAAACAATCAACCAGTGATAGCGGGGAAAAAAATACCGGCTCTTGAAAATACCAAAAATATCGCCGCTGGTCATCCGCGCCGGGCCGATCCGGTAAAATCCACGATGCTCACACAAAATGCGATAATGGAGACGCACACGCTCGTACCAACGCAGCGAAAAACTGTTCTCCAACACCATCCGTTCCGATCCCGAGGCCGGATGCAAATCCTTTTGCTTTTCTGCCAACCCCAGATTCTCCGGCCACTCGTCCTGAACATGCAACCAACCCAACGGCAGCAACTTGCGGTTCTCCACCGTCAGCGTCAGCTCGACCGTCTCGCCGATAAAAGCGCGGCGCGGCGACAGTTGGCGCGCGTACAATACGCGGCGCAAAGCAAAATGATTCCACAGGCGGGCAATGGGCAACACAGTCAAGAGCAGCACGCCCAACAAAGTCAGCCCCACCTGGCGCGAAAACAAACCAATCAGCAAACAAAGAATCGCAAAAGCGATCCAGGCGTCATTGAACAAGGCGCGATCGTCTAGCGACTGCGTCTTAGCCGGCTGACCGCCGGCCAACGATTCGTCTGCCGCGCCCTCTGGGGGATGCCGCGTTTGCTGCTTTGCTCCCATCGTCTCGACCATCGCTCTAGAGCGTTTCCACCGGCGCCGGCACCAAATCGACCACTTCCATTACCACCTCTTCTGGCGTGCGACCGCGCAGCCGCGTCTGCGGGCTAATGATCACGCGATGAGTCAGCACACAAGGCGCAAGCGCCTTGACATCGTCGGGAATGACAAAATCGCGCCCCTGGATGGCCGCGCGCGCCTGCGCGGTGCGATACAACGCCATCGTACCACGCGGGCTGGCCCCAAGCGCCACCGCACTGTGCTCGCGGGTAGCGCGCGCCACCCGCACGGCATACTCACGCACCGAATCCTCGACGCGAACCCGGCGCACGGCGCGCTGCAACTCGATCAACTCTTGCGGCTCGGTAACGGCCTGCAAATCATCGAGCGGATCGGCGCGCTCAAAACGGAGCAAAATATCACCCTCCTCCTGCTCTGTCGGATAGCCGAGCTTGACCTTGAGCAAAAAACGGTCCACCTGCGCCTCCGGCAGTGGAAACGTACCCTCCAATTCGATCGGGTTCTGCGTCGCCAGCACCAAAAACGGACGCGGCAGCATCATCGTCTTGCCATCCACCGTCACCTGTCGCTCCTGCATCGCCTCCAGCAGCGCCGACTGGGTGCGCGGCGTGGCGCGATTGATCTCGTCGGCAAGCACAATCTGCGACATCACCGGCCCGGCGCGGAACTCGAATTCCTGCTGTTTCTGATTAAAATAATAAATCCCGGTCACATCGGAAGGCAGCAAGTCGGGCGTAAACTGGATGCGCTGAAACGAACAACCCAGCGACCTGGCCATCGCCTTGGCCAGCGTCGTCTTGCCGATGCCGGGCACATCTTCCAGCAACACATGCCCCTCGCACAACAGTGAAATCAACAACAACTCGATCACCTCGTCCTTGCCAATGATGACCTTTTTTACATTTTCAGCAATACGCCTCGCGGCCTCTGCAATCATATCTCCTCACTTTTCGTTGGCGACAACTTGTCTGCAAGCGCCTTGAAATCATCCACCTCGTAAAATCCAGGCTCGTACAATCGATCCAACACCGTCAACAATTCCGTCTCGAAATCACCCAAAGAGATGGGAATTCCAGAAACATTCAAATGCCCCAACAACGCAGACACCAACTCGTGCCCGCCCATCTCCTCGATATATCGGCCTTGCTCCCAAAAATCGCAATGCGTACACCTGTCCAAATTTCGATCATAGCATCGATCGATGTGCAAGTCGTCAAACTCGGCTGCCTGGCAAAACGTCTGGCAATCGGCGCACAGCCTTGCGCACTCTTGATGCAAATACTCGAGCCAGACCTGACGATCTGGATACCGCGCCGGTCGCAAGGGACGACGGCGATCGGGATGCAAAAAACGCAGATCAACCAACTCTTTTTTTCGACCCACCAATTGCCAATAAGTCAGCCAGCCCACAAAATGCTCCACCATCGGACGCGCCAACTCTTGCATCAACAAATCCACTTGCGACGCCAATGTTGGTAACGCAGCCGACCTGGGAATGTATGAACATAGATTTTCAAACACCTGGGCAACCACTCGAAAATCCAACAAATAGTTTTCAATTTCGTGCCGCCGCCAGATGAAACGCCGCGAATCAGAACGCCACGAATCATCTGCAACCTGGCGAGACCGATAATTGCGATCCTCAATCGTAAAAACGCGATCCAACGACTCGCCCAAACCATCGCCCCGCAACCGAGAACGCTCTCGATAATGTTCGGCCACGCTGCGAAGACTGGCGTCGCCACAAGCCGGGTAGAGCATCACCTCCAAAGCAAACTTTTGAACCACCAACATATTCAGCACGCGATCATCGAGTCCGCCACGGCGTCCTTCACAAATCAGCACATTCCCCATACCCCTTATCTCCTGCCTCGTCGATCGCCGAGATCGCCCAGATCAATGATCGCGTCGCCGGGCACATTATCGCGCAAATAAGCTGAATGTGTGGTCACGATAAACTGATTATCGATCCCCATTTTGGGGAGCAAATTGAGCAGTTTTCGCTGCCATAAAGGGTGTTGATGAAGTTCGATCTCGTCTATCAGGACGATAGAGCGATTGATGTGCTCTGTGACCATTTTGATCAAAAACAGCAACATCATTTGCTCACCACTGCTTAGACCATCATATTTATACTCGTATTCGCCCTGGCGAAAACAAAGGTCGAGTTCATCCTGTGCATTTCTTACCGCACCCACAAGTTGGTGAGGCTTGCAAACCTGATCGTACCTGGATTTGATCAAAGAAAATTGATCTGACCTGGTGTCTTGCGCCGACGGAAACGCCGATTTGACAGCCAAAGCCAGCAAGATCGTGCGCGGGTCTGTGGTATACCGGCGATCCGGCCAATCTTGAATGCTCTCTTCAGGTATCGAGTATTGAATAATTTTCCAAATATCTCGCTGAATCACCTTGCCCATGCCGGTACGCTGTTGATCAAAGACAAACACACCGCCAACACGGCTGAACCATTCCAGCCCCACTCGTTCCGTAGACAGCAGCCGGGCCGCGGTCGCTCGCCCCTTGAGCAAATTGCAACCGTGGCTTGGATCGCACTGGATATGAAAACGACTCCCCTTATATTGTGATGACGGAAAATCCCAGGTGACTTGGACAACCCGATCATCTTGCACCTGTCCCTCCGGCTCTTCGGCCAGCGAGAACAAACGTCGGACCGCATCGATCTCGTCTTGAGAAAAATGAATCGTGCTTGTCACCCGCGCGCGAACCGCGCCACGGCGAACGAGCGCCCTCGATCCTAAAACAAAACCGGATCGTAATGGCACCGGTCGCAGTTCAGTCGCAAGCCCCACGCCGGCCGCAATCGCGTCCAGAATCGTCGTTTTGCCACTCGTGTTTGGCCCGACAATCACCGATACATCGCGCACACGCCCTAACGAATCGGTGAAATCCAATTCCAGTCTCTCGATGTGCCTGAAATTCTCAATCACCATTTTAGCTATCTTCATCTCGGCGTCCCTCTCTCCAGATACACCAACAAAATCGTCACATCGGCCGGGTTGACGCCGGCGATGCGCGTCGCCTGCCCCACCGACAGCGGGCGGTAGCGAATCAACTGCTCGCGCGCCTCGTTGCGCAACCCTGGAATTGCACGGTAATCAAAATCGGGCGGAATGCGACGCCTTTCCAGCCGCGCCATCCGCTCCACCTCTACCTGCTGGCGGGCGATATAGCCCGCGTACTTGGCCTCGATCTCGACCTGCCCGGCCGCCGAAGCCGAAAGCGCCTGATCGGGCGGCGCAACCTGGCGCAGCAGCGCGTAACTCGCTTCAGGACGGCGCAGCAGCGACAGTGCGTTGAGACCATCATCGATCGGCGCGATCCCGGCCCCGGCCAAAGCCCGGTTCACCTCTGCGGTAGGGCGCAGCCAAACCCGTTCCAGCCGCGCCAATTCCTCGCCGATGGCCGCCCGCTTGCGCTCGACGGCATCATACCGCTGGCGCGAAACCAAACCGACCTCGTAACCGATCGGCGTCAAACGCAGATCGGCATTGTCCTGCCGCAACAACAGCCGGTACTCGGCGCGCGAGGTCATGATCCGGTACGGCTCGGCCTGCGGCTTGGTGACCAAATCATCGACCAGCACGCCAATATAAGCCTGATCGCGTCGCAGCAACAACGGCGCTTTGCCCTGCACATACAATGCGGCATTGATCCCGGCCACCAGCCCTTGCGCCGCCGCCTCCTCATAACCCGACGTGCCGTTGATCTGGCCGGCGTGGTACAGCCCTTCGACATGTTTAGAGGCCAGCGCGCCGTCAAACTGCCCGCCCGTGACCGCGTCGTACTCGATCGCATAGCCGGGACGCATGATCTCGGCCTCGCGCAGCGCCGGAATTGTGCGCAGCGCGGCAATCTGCACCTCCTCCGGCATCCCGGTGAACAGCCCTTGCACATACACCTCGCTCGTCAGCCAGCCCTCCGGCTCGAGAAAAAAGAGATGACTCGCCTTGTCGGGAAAACGCACCAACTTTTCCTCAAAAGAAGGGCAATAACGCGGCCCGGCCGCCTCGATCGCCCCCGGCGTGACCAACGACCGATCGAGGTTGGCGCGCATCACCCGGTGCGTTTCTGCATTGGTGCGAATGGTATAACAAGGCAGCTGCGGCCGCCACGCGGTCTGTTTCCCCAACGGATAAACTGGGTTGGGCGGCTGCCGCATAAAGTAGGGACAGCGCAGATCCGAATCCGGGTCGGCATCGGGCGACTCGTAACTGAAATACAACGGCTCCTCGCTGCCCGGTTGAAACCCGGTTTGGCTAAAATCGATCGTCCGCGCGTCGATGCGGGGCGGCGTGTTGGTCTGCAAGCGCGTCAACGTATAGCCCAGCCGGGCCAACGACGCCGACAGCTTGTTGGCCGGAAACTCGGCCGCCCGCCCCGATGGAAAACGCTGCCGCCCGCGCATCACCTTGGCAGCCAGGAACGTGCCCGTGGTCAACACCACCGACCGCGCCCGGTATTCATACCCGGTGTAGACGCGCACGCCGCACACACGCCCGTCCTTTTCAAGCACATCGGTGACACGCGCCTGCTTGAGCTGCAAATTCGGCGTCGATTCCAACGTGTGCTTGAGCTGCACGGCATAGTGCCGCTTGTCCGACTGCGAGCGCAACGCCTGCACCGCCGGTCCTTTGGACACATTGAGCAAGCGAATTTGCACAAAATTGGCGTCGACGGCGCGCGCCATCTGCCCGCCCAAGGCATCGATCTCGCGCACAATGTGCCCTTTGCCCGGCCCGCCGATGCCGGGATTGCACGGCATTTGAGCGATCAAGTCCAAATTCATCGTCAACAACAATGTGCGCGCGCCCATCCGCGCGGCGGCCAACGCCGCCTCACAGCCGGCATGCCCGGCGCCCACAACCAATACATCATACATTTATCTAGCTCGCCTGAATCTTTTGAATCGTCTCCAACATAAAAGCATCCGTCTCGGTCATCCCCGGACGGTTCAGCTGCCCCAGGTAGGCAAACGTCTCTTCGATCGTCTTGGCGACGATGCCATCGCCCTCTGGAACGTACACACCGTCGCAGGCCAGGTAGGCAAACTGGATCGCCGCCGAGATTGCCGTGCTGATCTTGTACGCGCAAGACACTTTGGCCCCGTCGCACAACACCCCCGCAAACGTGCCCAGGGTAGACTGCATCGCGTGGGTCATCGCCACATAATCGCCACCCAGCAGCCAGGTTGTCGCCGCTGCCACGCCGGTTGACGCGGCCACGGCCGCGCCGCAAAACACGGTCAACCGTTCGGTCAGACTCTTGATGTAAATGGTGATCACCGAGCTGATCGCCAGCGCGTGAGCCAGCCGGGTACGCCCAACTTGCAAATCCTCGGCGACAGACAACACGCCCAGGAAATTAGTGATCCCCTGGTTGCCGCTGCCGGTCACGGCGATCACCGGCACCACCAGACCGAGCATCCGCGCCTCACTGGCCGCGCCGGTGAGCGCCTGCGCCTTGGCCGCCTGGGCAAAAGGCGCCGGCAGATCCTTGGAACGCCGCCACAATGCCGGGCCAAACTGCATCGCCTCATTTTCGATGCCCGACATGGCCGCTTGTTTGTTGATCTCGGCTGCCTCGATCAAAAACGCCAACCGATCGGCCGCGATCGTCTCGATCAACTCGACCAGCTCTTGAATCGAATACCCGGCAAACGCATGTTTGACCGCGCCACCGGTGACGACATCATCGACAAAAGTCTTGACGCCATTCCTGGACACCTCGACAATGTGCGAGTAATCGTGCTGGGTAATCGCCGCCGCGCGGTCGTCGCCGGCAAAAACCTGGGCGCGAATGTACAACACATCGGGCAGATCGGCATAACCAGCCTCGATCCGCCCTTGGTCCAACAACCTGGTCGCCCGCGCAATGGCCTCATCATCCACATAGTCGAGGATCGCCAACCCGGCCTCGCTGTGATCGATCACCGCGCCCAACGCCGACGCCCACAGCAAACCACGCTTGTCCAGCCCCGGAATGCCGACATTGATCGCGTTCTTGTAAAGACTGGGACTGACCGTCACCACAACTCTTTCCGGCGTCCGTCCCAACTCTCGCGTTGCGCGAGAAACGGCCAGAGAAATGCTGACCGGATCCGTACACCCCGTCGTCCGCTCGATCTCGCTCATTAAAATTTGAATCAATTCATCTTTATCCATACCTGTCACCCCATTGTGGCATTCACACTCTTGACCTTGATCATCTCTCAAACCCCGCAAGTATAACCCAGTTTGAACAAAGACGCTAATCGCCAAAATTCGACTGCCGCCCCACGGCGTGCCGGTAGGTTTTGAACCCGCCGTTCAAATTGACGGCGTCAAAACCGCGCTGGGTCAACATCCGGCAGGCGTAATAGGCCCGCTGCCCGGCGTGGCAATAGACAACCACCCGTCGATCTTGGGGAACCTCGTCCAAACGGTCGCGCAGCTGCGCCAGGGGGATGTGAACCATGCCCTCGATATGGCCGGCCTTCAACTCGGCCGCGTCACGCACATCCAGGATAAAATCCCTGTCCTGTTCCAGCGAAGCGACATCATCCCAATCAATGGTCTTGACATCGCCGCGCAACATATTGGAGGCGACAAATCCGACCATGTTGACCGGGTCGCGCGCCGAACCAAAAGGCGGCGCGTAACACAACTCCAATTCTTCCAGATCGAACGCCGTCAACCCGGCGCGCAGCGCGGTAGCCACCACGTCGATGCGCTTGTCCACGCCATCCCCACCGACAATCTGCGCGCCCAACAGCCGGCCATCCGGTGCAAAAAGCAACTTGAAGGTCATCGACGATGCACCAGGATAATATCCGGCGTGATTGGCCTCGTGAATGATCGCACTGCGGTACTCGATACCGGCCCGCTCCAACTGCCGGCCGTTCATCCCCGTTGTCGCCACCGTCAAGTCGAAAACCTTGACAATCGACGTGCCTTGCACCCCTTTGTAGCGCACCGCCCGCCCGGCGATGTGATCGGCGACCAACCGCCCCTGCTTGCTGGCCGGCCCGGCCAGCGGCAAATTGGTCGGCTGGCCGGTGAGCAAATGCGTCACCAGCACCGCGTCGCCGATGGCATAAATATCGGGGTCAGAGGTTTGCAAATGCTCATTGGTGGCAATCGCGCCTCGCGCGCCGAGGGTCAGACCGGCAGCCTGCGCCAACTGCCCTTCGGGTCGCACGCCGATAGCCAAAATGACCATATCGGCGTCGACGCGGCTGCCGCTCGACAAGGCCACGCGCAAACCGCCATCCACCTGCGTGATCGCTTTGAGGCCGTCGCCAAGCGCCAGCCGCAACTTTTTGGCCTGCAAATGATAATGCACCAACGCCGCCATTTCGAAATCCAGCGGCGCCATCACCTGATCCATCATTTCGACCAACGTCACCTTGACGCCCAGGTGCTCCAAATTTTCGGCCAACTCGATGCCGATGAAACCGCCGCCCACGACCACGGCGCGTGAGGGATGTTTGCGATCGATAAACCCCTTGATCGCGTCCGTATCTGGAATGTTGCGCAACGAGAACACGCCGCCCAGGTCGCAGCCGGGCACAGGCGGCTTGAAAGGCGCCGCGCCGGGAGAGAGGATCAATTTGTCATACGCTTCCGTGTATTCGAGACCGGTTTTGCGATTTTTGACCAGCACCACCTTGTTCTGACGATCGATCTCGAGAACCTGATTGTCGACACGGGCATCGACATTGAACACCGCCTTGAATGCCTGCGGCGTCTGCACCAGCAATTTCTTTCGCTCCTTGATCACACCGCCGATATAGTACGGCAGCCCACAATTGGCAAAAGAGAGATATGAACCGCGTTCCAGCAAAACGATCTCGGCATATTCATCCATACGCCGCAAACGCGCCGCGGCACTCGCGCCGCCGGCCACACCACCCACGATCACCACCTTCATCAAACCCTCCCCGTTTGTCGAAAAAAACAGCAAAAATAACCATCCCCCGTTGCTCTCGCCGGATTTGGCAATCCGGACCGGGCAGGCCGGGACAATTTAAACTCGGGAACTCGAGCCCAACATGATCGGATGAAGGGATTATACTCTGCTTTGAACCCCCTGACAAGAAAAATTTGGCGATCGGGTTGCCGTCCAACCATGCGCAGATTTAGATTTGTGGTATAATTTGCTGCGCTCGACCAGCCCTGCTCTGGGCTGCGTTTGAATGCCCATCGAGCGCGATAAGGCGTTTCCAGAAAAACAACCAGCGTTGCTCTCGCCGGATTTGGCAAGCCGGGCAGACTGGGACAATTTAAATTCTGGAACTCGGCAATCAAAGTTCTGAAATGCTCGACGTGGTCGTTCAAAAACCTCTTTTTCAGGAAACTTGGAGATTGGATTGAACAAAGCACCGACTTGGGTCCGTTCCGGCCTGGACGTCCTTTTGAACGAACGCCCCGGCCTGCTTGGCGACGCGCGCGTCGGATTAGTGACCAATTCGAGCGCGATCACGGCCAACGCAACGCCGATCATTGACGCGCTACGCCCGGTGTGCAACCTGGTCGCGCTCTTTGGCCCCGAACACGGCCTTTACGCCCATGCCGCCGACGGGGCCGCCGTTTCATCGACGGTCGATGCGCAAACGGGGTTGCCGATACACAGCCTTTATGGCCTCGCTAAAAACGGCCGCGCCAAAAAACCAACCGCCGACATGCTGCGCGGCATCGATCTGCTGCTGTTTGACATTCAAGACGTCGGCGCACGTTTTTACACCTATATCTGGACAATGAGCTATGTGCTCGAAAGCGCCGCCGAACATGGCGTCCCGCTGATCGTCCTCGACCGCCCCAACCCCATCGGCGGGCAAATCACCGCCGGCCCGGTCATCGAACCAGGGTTCGAGTCATTTGTGGGGCGCTATTTGCTCCCGCTGCGGCATGGCCTGACCATGGGCGAATTGGCCCGGCTGTTCAACACCCAACGCGGGTTGAACGCCGACCTGACCGTCATCCCGGCCCAGTGGTGGCGACGCGCCATGTGGTTCGATCAGACCGGCCTGCCCTGGGCGCCGCCATCGCCGGCGATGCCCAAACCGGAAACCGCCGTCGTCTACCCCGGCACGTGTCTGCTGGAAGGGACCAATGTCTCGGCCGGACGCGGCACGGCCACGCCGTTCGAGCTGCTCGGCGCGCCGTGGATCGACGGCCACCGTCTGGCCGACGCGCTCAATGCAAGATCGCTGCCCGGCGTGCGCTTTCGCCCCACCTTTTTTACGCCATCGGCGGCCAAATACGCGGGCCAAACGTGCGGGGGCGTTTTTCTGCACGTGCTCGATCGTTCAGTCTGGCGGCCCCTGCAAACCGGACTGCACATCATCGCCGCCATTCGCGCGCTCTGGCCCAGCGACTCGAGGTGGCTGGAATCAAGTTGGGAAGGACGCCCGGCGCACCTGGACTTGCTCATCGGCAACGGCTGGGTGCGCAAACAACTCGACGCCGGCGTCGCCATCGAGCAGATCACCGAACGCTGGCAAAACGCGCTGGCGCGATTCAACAAACTGGCGCAAAAGTATTTCTTGTATACCTAGGAGCATACCGTATATGACCATCTGGCAAGCCTGCATCCTCGGCCTGATTCAAGGCGCAACCGAATTCATTCCCGTTTCCAGCTCGGGACACCTGACCCTGATCCCCTGGCTGTTCAATTGGGAATTCGATCCCGTACTCAAGAGCGCGTTCGACGTATTGACCCACTGGGGCACGCTGGTCGCCGTCATTGCCGTATTTTGGCGCGATCTGTGGGCGCTGGCGCTGGGCGGGCTGCGCACGCTGGGCGGACTGCGTCACGGCGGCATCGCCGGCGTAATCGAGCAAACGCGACACGACGTGCAGGGCCGGCTCGCCTGGCTGATCGTCATCGGCTCGATCCCGGCGGCCGCGCTCGGCGTGGCGCTGGAAGACTTTTTCGAGTCATTGTTCGGCGCGCCGCGCGTCATCTCGATCCTGCTGCTGGTCACGGCCGGACTGCTGGCGTTTTCAGAGTGGAAAAGCGCCCAGGGGCGCAAACTGGAAACCTTGACCTGGCTCGATGCCGTGTTGATTGGGTTGGGGCAAGCCACGGCGATCGCGCCGGGCATCTCGCGTTCTGGCGCCACCATGGCCGCCGGCCTGATGCGCGGCATCGAACGAGGCGTCGCGGCGAGATTCAGCTTTTTGTTGAGCGTCCCGGTCATCGTCGGCGCCGGCGTGTGGCAACTCAAAGACCTGTTTGCAAACAGCGAATGGACGGCCAACCTGGGGCCGCTGCTCGCCGGCTTTGGCATCGCCGCCATCGTAGGCTATGTTTGCATCCGTTTCCTGCTCAACTATTTGCGCCAGGGCAAATTGTACGTCTTTGCGATCTATTGCGCGCTGGTCGGCACAACTTGCCTGATCGTCTCGCTGATCCGATGAAACGCGCTTTTGGTTTGTTCTTGCTGCTGACATTTTTGTGCGGGGTTGGAACCGCCGCCTGCCAGACGCCCGCCCCGCCGGCGCCGCCAACCCCGACGCCCCCCACCATCGAACTGACCATCGCCGGATCGAGCGAAATGACCCCACTGCTGGCCGCCCTGATCGCCGCCTTTTATCTCCGGCACACCGACGTCGAGATCGCCTTTCAAGCCGTCAACTCGACCTTTGGGCTGGATCAGGTGCGCCAGGGAACGGCAGCGCTGGGCGCCGTCGCTGCTGCGCCGCCCGAAAATATGTGGGCCGCGCCGATCGCCCTCGACGCCGTCGCCGTGATCGTCCATCCCGACAACCCATTGCGCAACCTGACGGCGGCGCAAATAGAGCTGATTTTCAGCGGGCAAAAGTGGCGCTGGCACGAATTGGACATTCAACTGCCCCAGGATGAGATCATTGTCATCAGCCGCGAAGAACAAAGCGCAACCCGCGCCTTCTTTCAGGCGCGGATGATGCGCAACCTTGACGTCACCACAACGGCCATCGTGATGCCGGGCAGCACCGCCGTCATCGACTTTGTGGCCGCGCACCCCAACGCGATCGGCTATGTGTCGCAGGGTCTGCTCACCGCAAAAGTCAAGCCGGTCCGCATCGAAAACCTTGCCCCGGCGCAGTCCCAAATCGCCGCGCAAACCTACGCCCTGGTGCGACCCTGGTACCTGGTCGCGCCACAAGAACCAAGCGGCGCGATCCGGCAGTTTGTCGACTTTTGCCTCAGCCCAGAAGGACAAAAGATCGTCGCGCAAAACTATGCGCCGGTGAGACCCGGCCACTCCAAGGGAGATTAACCACCGATGAGCATCGAAAACTATGTTTCAGAACTGGCAACAATGCTGGGTCGTCTGCCCGTTTCCGAGATCGAACAACTGATCCAGGTTTTGCAAGAGGCGCGCGACCGCGGCAGCCAGGTCTTTGTCATGGGCAACGGCGGCAGCGCGGCGACCGCCTCACACATGGCCTGCGATCTGGCCAAAGGCGCGACGGTTCCGGGCAAACCGCGCTTTCGCGTGATCGCCCTCACCGACAACATTCCATTGATCACCGCCTGGGCCAACGACGCAGCCTACCAGGACATTTTTGCCGAACAGTTGCGCAATCTGCTCGAACCCGATGACGTGGTGATCGGCTTGAGCGGCAGCGGCAACTCGGAGAACGTGCTGCGCGCGATCCGCCAGGCCAACGACATGGGCGCGTTTACCGTCGGGCTAAGCGGCTTTGACGGCGGCAAACTGCACCCCATCGTTGATCTGGGCATTCACATCGAAAACCACTGCATAGAACAGGTCGAGGACATTCATCTGATCATCGAGCACGCCATTGCCGTCGAGCTGAGAAAATAGCAGCCGTTCCACGCGGACATTGATGATCTAGATATTCCAGACCAGCAACTTTTTGTAGCGGGATTTTTCATCAGCTTTCTGCCGCCGACGGTTGACGACCTCCTTTTTGTCTTGCATGCATCTTGCCAGAATCAGCCGTCGCGCCATATGAGGCCGCTGAAAACCCAGCATTAACCAAGGACACCGAGATCGCCCCATATTGGTGAATATCAGCGGTGTCAAAAGATGTTTTATTTCTTTACGATCTTGGGTTCTTTTGAGATGTTTTTCAGCATATTCCTATGACAGCACCACGCAAGCGATCAAGTTGACAGCACAAGCAAAGTAACGATAATAAGGACATTGACCAACATCCGGGCGCAGCCCACCAGACCCGCACACGTCGGATCAGCAAACGTATATGAAACCCAAAGACCTGCTTGTGTTAGCCATTGCCTTGCTCCTTCTCTCCACACTCATCGGGGCAGCGATACTGATCTACCTTTCCCGCAACCCCGTCGAGCGGACGCCGGCTGCCATCGCTACACCAACAACATCGCAAAAAACCGAATACACGCCAGACGGGACATCCACCCCCGGCCGGCCTTCGCCCACGCCTGCCCCCGATCATCTGCCGTCGCTGGTCACGCCAACTTGCACATCCACCGCCACATCGACCTCGACGCCCGCGCCCACCGCCACACCGACCTCGACATGGACGCCGACCTGGACGCCTTCGCCCACGCCAGAGCCGGCCGCGCGGCTGGCAAACGCGCATCGCGCCAGGCGCAACGGCGATTACCGACAGGCAATATCTGAATTTCAAATCGTGTTGGAAACGCCGGACGCGGAATGGGAAGCGGTCGAAGCGGCGTACCAACTTGGCGTCTGCGCCTACCTGGACGGCGACGCGCCAAACGCGCAAGCCTATCTGGAAAGCTTTATCTTGCGCTACCCCGACGACCAGCGTGTCAACGCGGCGCACTTTTACCTGGCCCAGACATTCGACAACCTCCGGCAGTACAAAGCCGCCATCGAACAATACACCACCTACCTCGCCGGCCAAGACATCCTCGCCGACCTGATCTACCGGCGCATTGGCGACGACCAGGCCGCACTTGGCGAATACGAGGCCGCCATCGCGGCCTACAAACTCGCCTTAGGGCAGACGCTCGATCTGGGGCAACAATACGATGTGCAAGAAACCATCGGCCTGACCTGCAACGCCTGGGGGCGCTACGACGAGGCCATCCATTGGTTCCGCAGCGTCATCGATCGCTCCGAAAACGTCTACCGGCTGGCCAGGCTCTGGTACCTGATCGGACAAACGCACCGCCTGGCCGGGCGAGAACCGGAGGCGCGGAACGCCTTTGCCCAGGCCGTCAACGGCGACCCACGCCCCGGCTATGCACACCTGGCGCTCGTCGAATTGGTCAACGCCGGCGTGCAAATCAACGAATATCAACGTGGTTTGATCGATTATCATGCCGGCAGTTACGCCGCCGCCATCGCCGCGTTCGACCGCTATATCGAATCGACGCCCAATTACAATAGCGACGTACATTACTACATCGCCAAATCTCACCTCAACACCGGCGCCGACGCTCTGGCGATCCGGGAATGTGAGCAAATGATCCGCGAATATCCGCCCACCGCGCCTCACTGGGGCAACATGTGGCTGCTCAAAGGCCGCGCCTTGTACAACCTGGGCCAGGTCGATCAAGCAACGCAAACCTACCTCGACTTTGCCACCCAATATCCCGACCACCCCCTGGCCGCGCAGGCGCGCTGGAACGCCGCGTGGATGCTCGAACGAGAAGAACGCTTTGCCCAGGCCGCCAATGTATACACCGATCTGGCCAACGAACATCCCAATGATGAGCAAGCGCCGCCGGCCCGTTTCCAGGCCGGCATTTGCCGCTACCGGATCGACGACCTGGACGCCGCGCTGCAAGACTGGCAAACGCTGATCGACGCCTATCCCGCATCCGATCAGGCTTTACGCGCTCAATATTGGCGGGGCAAAGTCTTGTGGCAGCGCGGCGAGGCCGAACAAGCGCGGGCGCTGCTACAAACGCTGGCCGAAACCCATCCCCGGAACTATTATGGCCTTCGCGCTGCGCATTTGCTCGAAAACGACGGCGCGCCGGTCGCCTGGCCCAAAACACCGCCTCGCCTGCACCTGACCTTTGACGAACCGGAACAAGCGCAAGCAGCCGCCAGTTGGCTGCGTACCTGGGCCGGACTGCCGGAAAATCAAGACCCCACGACGATCTCGGACACGTTGGCCCAAGACATCCGCTTTCGACGCGGAATGGAACAGTGGTCGTTGGGACTGTACACCCACGCGCGCGACGAATTCGAGAGCTTGCGCAAAGACCTGAACCAAGACCCGCTGCAACTCTACCAACTCGCCTTTCTGACCCGCGACCTGGGTCTTTATGCCACATCGTTGCGCGCCACAATCAACGTGGTCGTCCTCGCCCCCGAAGCCGCCATCCTCGACATGCCCACGCTCGTCCAGCGCATGGCCTTTCCCACCTATTTTAGCGATCTCGTGCTGGCCGAAAGCGCATCGCAAAACATCGACCCGCTGCTCATGTTTGCGCTGATCCGTCAGGAAAGCGTCTTTGACGACCAGGTCGAATCTTGGGCCGGGGCCATTGGCCTCACCCAAATCATCCCCGACACGGGACAGTGGATCGCCGAAATGATGCCCTGGCCCGAATACAACACCTCGCTGCTGCGACGCCCCTACCTGAACATCCACTTTGGCGTCTGGTTCATGCAGCGCATCCTCAAACAAACCAAACAGGACGTAATGTCGGCACTCGCCGGGTACAATGGCGGGCCCAGAAACGGCGCGCACTGGTTGGAACAATCCCACGGCGACCCCGACCTGCTCGTCGAAATCATCAACTATGACGAACCGCAAAACTATGTGCGCCAGATTTACCGGCACTATGACATGTATGTTCGCCTGTACGGGGAAACAGATCGCTAACCCACGCGGAGGGTTTAATCATCCCCGCCTGCTCGGCGAGAGGCCACGTTACAGACACCCAAGATTGTCGCGCTGCAATCCTATTGGACAAAGAGCAAGACGATGAACAAGGGAAAACGTCCACATATTGTGATTTTCAACCCCGATCAATGGCGCGGTGATGTGCCGCAGCAAAGAGTTCAAGTACGTGCGCCGGCTGTACGAGCAAGACGAACTGTACGACCTCTGCGCCGACCCGCAAGAATTGCACAATCGCATCGACGACCCGGCGCTTGGCGACATTCTGGCGCAGCTCAAAGAGCGGCTGCTGACCTTTTACCTCCAAACCGCCAATGTCGTACCGCATGACACGGACTTGAGAAGATAATCGCGAGGTGACAAAATGCGTACAAACGATCGTTCGTCCCTTTTGTACCGCCAAATTTGCTTTTACATCGCCGTATCCATTGTCGTGACGGCGTTGGCGCTGCTCACCCCATCGACGCCGCATGCCGGCGCACCGCCCATTTTGACCCCGACGCCCGGCCCCACGCGGCCTCCACGGCGCGATTACGACCCGCCCGCCCCGCCGGAGCAGCTCTCGTCCAGCGACGCCTCGCCGGTCAACGCCGCCGAGGTCGGCGGATACCCCCGCCTGGTCAAACTGTGGGGCGGCGGCGACGAGCGCGAGATCGGCTTTTATGCTCATTATGACATGATTGTCAATGCCACGGCCTTTACCAAAACCCAGATCAGCTATTTGCACAGCCTGAACCCCAACTTGATCATGCTCTACTCTGGAACAGGCACCTATGACACGGACGACGGGCCGTTGGGCAGCCAGTGGGTCAACGCATCGCCCGGCACCTGGCAGTACGATTGTTTTTTGCGCGGCGCCAACGGTCAAATCCTCCGCGTGTACGAATGGGGTCACGGAATGTTTAACATGAGCGACAATGACTGCACCGACGCGATTGTCGATCACCTGGTTTCGCAGTTCGACCCGGACGTATACGACGGCGTGTTTTTTGACCGGATCAACGAGCGGATCACCGTCATCATCAACGGCATCGATCTCGATCACAATGGCACGGTAGATGACGCCGATTGGGTCGATCGACTATATTATACCGGGACGCAGCGCTTTTTGAACCAGGTGCGAACCAGATTGGGCGCGCTGCTCGGTCACGAGACAATCATCGTCGGCAATGACGCGCCGCTGCCATACACCCCGCAGCTCAACGGGCGTGAATACGAGTTGAACGTGCGCGACATCCTGGACGCCAACAAAGACTGGATGTGGTTTCGCTACAATTACGAACAGTGGATGCAGGCATCGCGCCAACCGGGGCTGACGATGGTAATGTCCAACCCGCCCACCTGGTTCCGCGCCAAATACGGGTTGCGACCTTATGTCAAGATACGCGGCGCGATGCGCGAACAGATCGCCGCCTATTACCAACGCATGCGTTTTGGGCTGACCACGGCGCTGCTCGAAGGCGGAACGTACAGTTTCGAGTTTGGCGACACCTGGCACGGCAACGCCTGGTGGTACGACGAGTTCGACGGCGCGGGGTTGGGCAAAGGATACCTGGGACAGCCGCTTGGCGAGGCGTACCCGGCCGCCGGGCCGCTGATGACGCCCAACCTCTTGTTGAACCCCGGCTTTGAAGCGCCGTGGCCCGCGTCCTGGACGTTGCAAACGACAGGCGGCGCGCAAGCCACGCTGCACACTGCGCCCGTGACGGCGACCACATTGTCGCCCGTCGCGGCGCGCATCACCATCACCACGGCGGCGCAAGCCGACAATGTCCGCCTGGAACAGGCCAACCTCACCTTGATCAAAGGCCAGGCCTACACCATGTCTTTCTGGGGCAAAGCGCCGCGCGCGCATTGGCGCGCCAACGTCAAACTGCACGCCCCCGGCGGCCTGGGGGCGTTGTACGGGCTGGATGACTATGTCGAGCTTGGCACAACCTGGCAGCAGTACTGGCTGCCGTTTACCGCCTCGTCGACGGCGGTGGATGCCATCTTGACGATCGGCGTGGGCAACGCCTGGGGCGGCGATGTGTGGATCGACGAGGTCAACTTGCAGGAAGGCGTTTTGCCGCCGCTGTTTCGCCGCGATTTTGAGCATGGCATCGTACTGTGCAACGCCGATAGATCGCCGCAAACAATTGATTTGACGGGCGAGGGGTTGCGCAAAATCGACGGCAAGCAAGCGCCGTTGGTACAGATTTTGATCGACGACGCTGAACAGTCGAGTGACACGTTCATCAAATATGGCGGCTGGGGCGGTCAAACGGCGGGGCATGACGAATGGGGTTCGACCTACCACTATGCGCTGACCACCGGCAACCCAGATGGCTTTTTGAGCAAAGCCGTCTGGCGACCGACGATTTCGCACGCCGGCGATTACACCGTCTCCATTTGGCTGGCGCCGCACGAAAATTGCACGGCCACAGTGACGTATACCGTTCAATACCACGGCGGGAGTGCCTCGATGGCCGTCAACCCGGTGGTCACAGAACCCACCTGGGCGGTATTGGGGTCGTATCCCTTTGCCGAGGGCGCGCACAATGCCGTGACCCTGACCAATTACACGCAGAGCAGTTGGGTTGTCGCCGACGTGGTCAAGTTCGAGTCGGCGGCGCGTTACAATGACGGCGCCGAGGTAACGGCGGTGACGCTGGCCGGCCAGGATGGGATCATTTTGCTGGGCGAGCCGGCGATCAAAAAAGTCGATTTTGACAAAAGCGCCAACCGTCCAAGCGTCCAACCGGGTGAGGTGGTGACTTTTACCCTGGTTTTTGGCCTGACCGGAACGCAGACGCAGACGATGCAGGCGCGGATGATCGACCCCAACCCGGCGCCGGCGTTCCTTGATATTTTGACCCGAACGATCGCCGGCGGCGCCGTCTATAGCCCGGCCATCGACGCCGTCGTCTGGGAAGGAGAACTCGGCGTGGGAACCGCCCCGATGTCGGTGACATTTGGCGTCCGGGTTGCCGGCGCGCCGTCGATCTGGGATCGATTTGTGGTCAACCAGGCGGCAGTGCGGGATTTGGCGCAGCCCGGCGGCGCGCCTGTAGCCACGGCGTTCACATCCGTCCGTATTATTTCAAATATTATCTTGGAACCGCGAGCTTTTCTCCCGACGGTTCAAAAAAAGTAGACAGACGGCGCTGACCCAAGAACTTGGAGCTGTTCAATTCTAATTTGTGACTAAAGTCACCGCTGGTGAGGACTCGTCGCCGTAGGGGGACGACCAGCCAACGGCTCACCCAACGCGGTTTCAACCGCTGGATTGTAGAATTGAACAGCCCTGCCCAAGAACTATTGCGCCCAATTTTCCGCTCCCGCCGGCGGGGATTTGTCAATCCCCTTGGGACAAAAGCACAAATAGTCTCGGAGCGTGCTGCCCCCCAGCGCACACCTGCCAACCGCAGAGATCGCCGAGAGCGCAAAGAGACAAGACATCAGCGAATACCGCAGAACACCGCTGGTATTCACAAATACAAGATAACCTCTGTGTCCTCTGCGGTTAATCTCGAGTTTTTCAGCGGTCTCCTAGTTGATCGGTTCTGCGTATTCAAAGCCGGTCTGCGAACGGCAAACGGGCAAAACGAGCCGCTTTTTTTGCTCGCTTTGCAGAACGAGGTTGGGAGAAGCGTGTCGCAAGAGGTCGACGACGCCGCCCGGACGGAGGATCGCCGTTTCCAGGGTGCTTGGGTCGCCGATGGCTTGAAAGCGAAAGGGTTGGCGGATCGGGTATCCGTCGAGGATCAGTTGATCGTCGTTCAGGGTCAACACCGATTGCGCAACCAGCCGCTGCTCGTTCAAGGCAATAGCTTCGGCGCCGGCGTTGCGCAGCTCGTTGATCAGGTCTTGCAGATCGAGGACACTTGCGGGGCCGTCAATGACCAGCTCGATGCCCGGGCCGGAAACTTCGATCTCGCCATTGACAATCTTGACCCGGTTCATTTCTTCAACCAACTCTTCGAGCACCGTGCCACGCTTTTTTTCCTCATACGCGGCCAACTGCGTTTGCAGTGATTCGACCTCGCCGCGCAGGTTTTGGTTGGCGTTGACCAGCTCGCAGAGCAAAACCGCTCGATCATCGGCGTTGAACGTCACCGCCCGCGCGCGGTTGTGCGTGCGCATCTGGGCGACGATCAAAACGCCAATGGCCAGGGTCAGACAACATTGACCGATTTGAGAAAAAATGCTGCGTTTCATGCTCGACTCGGCTGTTTAGCACTTGGGTGGATTTGGAATGTCCCGTCTGTAAGGCTATTGGCTTCCGGGCTGGGCAAAAGATTGGGGGATGCTGCCCCGATAAGCCGGGATCGTCATCGACTCGACACGGATGAACTCGAGCCGCAGGCCAAACCGGTCGGCGCGGGTTTTGATTTTGCGCAAATAGCCCGGATTGTGCAAAAAGTCTTGCAGCCGTACCACATCGCCGATGGCGTTGATCTGGTATGGCGGAGAGAGGCGCGTGTCGTTCACCAACACCGTCGCGCCGACGCAATAGATTGACGAGTTGTTGACGATGCGTTCGCCGTTGACGGCAATGGCCTCGGCGCCGGCCATCCACAAGATATTGATCACATCGCGCAGGTCGTAATCGTGAACCAGGGCATTGTTGGCCTCGCCGCTGCCTGTCGTTGACGGCCCATCGTCCAGGATCACCTGGACGCCGGCGCCGCGAACGCCGGTCAACCCGGCATACGCCTTTTGCAAGAGCAATTCGGCTTGTATCTCTTGCAGCATCAAGGTTTTGCCGGCCGCGTGCTGTTGCCGCTCGTCGAGTTCTCGGCGCAGGTCCGAGATGACCCGTTTGAGTTCCTGCTGTTCCAATTCAAGCTGCTGAATGGTTTGCTCGATCTGATTGGGCGTGTGAAACCGCTGCGCGGCGGTCGTCGGCCACTGCACACTCACCAACACGCCGAGCAAAAGCGCGGCAATCAGCATCGAAATCTGTTTGGCTTTCACCGAATCCCTCTTGCGCCTGATAAACAAAAAAATGCACCCAACGGTGCATTTTTTTCAAACAAAGCGTCCATACAAAATGCTAGGGCTGGGTAATGAGCAGATCATAGTTTTTCTGATTGTCCAGCAGCCGGGTTTCGCCCGGTACGGGCAGCACGTGTACGCTCAAGTGATATTCATAGCTGAATGGAATGTCGGTGTCTTTGAAATGAAAGAGCTTGATTTCCCCCGGCGCGATGGCGTCGATGACGCCTTGTTTTTCCAAAAAGGGCTTTTCGTCCTCTTTGCTCAGTTGAACCTGGACGGTAATGTTTTGTTCTGCGCGGATCCCGGTGTTTTCTACGGCAACCAAAAGCGTGATTCCCTCTCCACGCTTCCTGCGCTCCATAATCTTGTCGTATTCCAGCGGTGGATCGAAATCGACGGCCAACACCGCCATCCCATGTTCTTCAACCTTGCTTTTTTCAGAATCCGTGTGCGATGCGGGAGCCGCCGGCGTGCGATCAACCACCTGGATTTTGATGCACCCACTTTGAGCGATGGTTGCCAACACCAAGATCATGAACACGGCAATGTTCAATTTCTTGCTGGATGGCATATCAACCTCCTGTGTAACGGTCTGGCCTATCGCCATCGAGAGTGTTGTCAGTCATATCGACGCAGCTATATGCTCACTTGGCACGTTGGCTTGCGCAAAACCCTCCAGACAGGCGAACCGCTACCCTAAAAACCCGAACGATCATACTGACAATGATCATACTGCAAATAACCAGATTTGTCAAACCGGCGGCGATACGTGAAAATTGCGTGAATTTTTCCCCGCTTTGGGTTTGCCGATCACCAGCAACTCGTGCGTGTGGTTGGCCTTGTACACGCGGTTTTCGCGATCGATGTCGGCGCGGAAGCGTTTGAATTTGATCCGCCGCAGCTCGACCCCGGTGCAAAATGTCTCAAACAGCGCCAACAGCCGGTCCTCGGCGAGCAGCCCCTCATTGTTGTACGAAAAGAGCACATAGTCCGAGTTGATTCGCTCAAAAAGCCGCCTGAATCCGGCCTCGACAGCGCCGCGCATACAAAACACGGATCGCTGCACCTGCGCGCTGCGCAGGCCGGTCACGCCGCGCGGCTCGAACCGCTCCAGGTCCCAGCGGGCGATCGTTTCCAGAACATGGTAATTGGCGGCATACTGGCGTTGGTTGTACGGCGGGTCAATGTAAATGAGGCGCAGTTGGCCGGGGTGAAAGAGATCGAGCAGCGCGGCACTGTCCCGGCAAAAAACACGGTGGTGTTCAGCGGTGTGATGAGATGGAATGGGCTGCAAAGCGATCATTTTGAGCGGCTTTTGCGCCGACTTTTTGATCTGTTTGAGGTACGCGCCGTACACCGACGCGGTGTTGGCCACGCGGTCGGCGGACTCGATCAGGCAGGCAACGAGCCACGCCTGATCTCGCGCCGAGATCAGCCCCTCGTCGCGCCATGCCTCGATCTGGTCACGGATGGCCTGGATGCGCAGCCCATTCTCTTGCGCATAGTACATTCGCCCCGCCGCGCCGCCCTGACAATAGGCCTCGTAAAACGGCCCGCGCCGCCCCGGCAGTTGGCTCAGGTAGCTCAAGACGCGCGTGCAGGGCAAATCATCGACCGGCGCGCCCCGGTTGTCGATCGAATAAGCGAGAATGTCGTCCAGGGGAACGCCAGAGACGCGCTTGCGCCAGCGCGGGTCGCGCAGCAACGTCTCAAAAGCCGGAAACGCATTGTGCTCGATCAAGGCGACATTGGTCACATACGAGTAATATTGCCAGTCGTTGGCAAAAGTCATGTGCCCGCGTCGCTTGAGCAGCTGGGCGACCGCGCCCGTCCCGGCAAAGAGATCGAGGGCCGCGCCGTCGCGCGGCACGCCGTACTCGTCCAACGACCGTTCGATTTCGGGCAGCAAACTGTATTTTGAGCCGATATAATTCATGGTTGCCCGTTCTGCTTGCCCACGAGGGGCGACGGCCAGGGCTGTTCAATTCTACAATCCAGCGGTTGAAACCGCGTTGGGTGAGCCGTTGGCTGGTCGTCCCCCTACGGCGACGAGTCCTCACCAGCGGTGGCGTCCACGCAGGTGGGACGCCCGGCCTTGGCCCGCCAGCGGTGACTTTAGTCACAAATTAGAATTGAACAGCCCTAGGGCGACGGCGCAGCCGGCCTTGTATTACCGACCTGGTTTCTTGATCACGCGGATGTGCGCCGGCTCGCGCCGGGTGATCGCGCCCGGATTGGCGAGGTCAAACGCCCAGGTGGGCTGCGTTTGAACGGCGGCGACCATCACGCCCTGGAGGTGATAGTGAAAATTCAACGGTTGTTCTGCCGACAGGTTGGTCAGGTAGACCCGCATCTGCCCGCCGGCCTGCCTGTAACCGGCAATGACGTTTTCCTGGAGCAGACGATCCCACTCGGCGGAAATGAGCGCCGCGCCCGGCGGCAGTCCCAGATTCAGGACGACGAGCGGCGCGACGCCGGGGCGGTTGAGCATCACACCGACGGTGGCGGTGATCGTCTCGCCCAAACCCATCGCGGCGCGATCAAAACTGTACGCCAGCGAGACGACCTCTTCTTCCGGCGAGGGCAGTGGCGCCTGCGACCAGGGCAAAACGTACCCGGCAACCAGTTGGTAAAAGATCGGCCCGCCCTGCACCTCGATCCTGACGTCATTGTATCCCTTGGCCAAATCGTCAAAATTGAAAACATAGACGGTCACGGCTTTGTCGCTTCCGGCCGGGATGGTCACGCTTTCCGACAGATCGACCTTGTCCGAGCGGAGCGCCCCGACCGCAACGCGGACGGTCGCTGCTTGCGACGGTTGCGCGTCTTGCCATCCGGCGTCGACGGCGGCGGCCAGCGCACGCAGCGCCCAATGGGTCGCCGTCGGCGATCCCCAGGCCCCAAAAGCGTCGCGGCTGTAGGCCAGCGCGGCCAACCCCTGCCGCGCCGCGTCCACATCTGGCCTTGCGCGCAACAAGGCCCAGACCGCCAGCGCGGTTTGCTCGACCTCGGCCGCTGCCCCCACTGCGCCGTCAAAGGTTGGCAACCCGCTGCGCCAGATGGCCCGATCCTCGTCCATTTCGGCCATCTCGATCAAGCGCGAGACGGCGCGTGCGAGAACGGCGTCGTCGATCTCGCCATCTTGGGTCGAATCGCCGGCCGCCGCCCGGTAAGCGACCAGCGCGTGAACGGTCAGCGCCAGCGTATAGGCGTCTTGCGCCTGATCGGCATAGCGCGCCAAATGCTCGACCGCGGATTTTGTCGCCGGCGCGCCGCCATAACCGGCGTCGATCAGCGCCCAGGCGATATAAGCGGTAAAAGGCAACTCGGGGCGAGGCAGCCGCTCCCAACCGGGTGGCAGCGTTGCCGCGCGCCACATGCCGCCGGGGGTTTGGCGCTCGATCAACCACCGCGCGGCGTGATCGACGACCTGCGGATCGACCCAGGTCAGCCCGGCCAGGTCGGAAAGGCAAAACAATGTGGACGCCGTTTGCACCAGGTCGCCGTCGCCTCGGCCAAGGAGCGAAAACCCGCCCGCCCCGGCCTCAAAAGCCAGCAAATGTTGATAGTTGGCCGCGGCCGCGCGTTTGATCTGCGCGTCGAGGGGCGGGGACAGCCTGCCGCCGGCGGCCAGGCGATCGCGCAGCAGCGCCAGATGCCGGGTTTCGGCCACCAGGTGGGTGAGGGTGTCGCCGGAAAAAGTCGTCGGGTAGAGCGCCGGCGTGGAGACCTGCGTCGGCGAAAACACCTGATGAGACACCCAGCGATCCAAGTTCTTGTGCGCCAGCGCGCTTTGCAAACCCTCTTGCAACATGCTCGCCCAACCGGGATAAATTTTGACGGCGATCAAGGCTGTGTCCGGGCGCGCGCTCCAGGGAATACGAATTTTGTACGTGTCCGTCTCGCCGGTTTGCCGGTTGTAACGACGGACGATGGGTTTGCCGTCGGGCAAGACGCGCACCGGGTGGGTGATCACCCGACCGGCGACGGAAGCAGTGATCTCGATACTTTGTTGCCCCGGCTGGCGCGCCGAAAGTGGCGCAACAAGCGCGCCCACACCGAGAGGGGGCAGTTGAATCACCTGTGGCTCGATCTCTGGAAACAGCGGCGCGGCGTGTGCGTTCTGGGCGATGGTGAGATGAATCGTTTGTGAAACCGCCGCGTGGTTCCGAATCATGATCGGCGCGGCCAATTCGTCGCCGGCGGTGAGCGTATCTGGAAGTAAAGCATCAATGCTCAACGGTGTATAGACATTCAACTCGATCTGCGCAACGCCTTGCTCGCCCTGCCGGGTCGATGCCAGGACGACAAGGCGCGAGGTCGCGTCGACGGGTATGTCAAGCGCGGCCTTGCCCTGCTCGTCGGTGACGGCCGGCTGCCAATAGAGCGTTTCCCAGCCGGGGCGAGGAGCGGCCCACAAAGTTGTCAGAGACTGCGCCGGCGGCAGGGCAACGGTTCCGGCGAATGGCGGCGGCGCGTCCGCTTGCACGGCGCTGAGGTCGATGTCCAGATCGGGAATGGGCGGCTGCTCGACATGCGCGGCCTGGGCCGATAGCACGACGCCGATCGCGCCGGCGATCAGCAGGCACATGGCCGCAAACGCGGCGCCGGCGGCGACCGGCGCGCGGCGGCGCCGCAGTCCCAAACCCAAGATGTACAGACTCGTCGAGGCGAGGACGAGCGCCGACAGGAACGCCGCGCTGTGCTGCGCGCCGGGCATACCGTCCTGGGCCAGCGTCTTGCACAATCCCCAACCGAGCGCCAGAGCTGCGACCAGCAGCGCCGGTACGGTTTGCGCCCAGCCGTCGCGTCGATCCCAGCCAAAGACGGCGAGCGCCGTCAGGATGCCCAACCAGCTCAAGCCCAGGACAAGGGCGAACCCCGGGCCAAAGAGGAGGGGGCCAAAATGAGCCATCAATATCGCGCCCAGCGCCGCAAAAGGAAAAACCAGGAGGCCGCCCGGCGCGTTTTTGAGCCAAAAGCCGGCCGTGGGCGGCGATTCGAGGCGCCGCGTTTGCAGCAACACGACGAGCGACAGCAGTGCGGCCAGCCCGGCGAGGGCAACGACCAATCGCGCGGACAGAAAGACGTATTGTGCGCGGCGGTGGGCGCGCGCGGCAGCGACGCCGGAAAACTGGCGTTTGATCTGCGCCGGCGCCGGCTTGGGGCGGCTGAGCACGCCGGCGCGGCGGATCGAGATGCGCGGCGGCGCACTCGCGGCGCGGCCGGCGGGGTCGAACCACATCTGGGGCGGTTCGGACCGCGTTGGCAGCATGCGATCTGTCGCGCCGATGACGGCCACACTCAACGCGCCGGGGACGCCCGGCCCTGTGGCGCGGGTGATTTGCAGATCAATGATCGCCCTCTCGCCCGGCGCATAGACCTGCCGTCCGGCTTGAATATGAACGTTGATCCGGCGAGCGGGGAGGATGGATATGGGTCTGGCATCCTGTACCAATGAGCCGTCGGCGAGCAAGGCATAAGCGTGCAGGATGAGCGCGCCCGGCGGCGCGGCGTCGATCGTAAAATGGCCGTGTCCGTCGATACAAGACGTATCATACGTGGCGAACAATGTCCCGGCACTGAACAGATCGAGGTACAGGGCGGGCGCATCATTTGGGGCCAAGAGATCGACCTCGATCTTGTCGCCCTGGTCATAGACCGTTTTCGTCGGGCGGAGCAGCAGGTGAAACAGCCCCGGTTCGATGCTCAGGTTGGCCGTCGCCGCCCCGGTTTGGCCGTCTGCGCTCTGCGCCGTCACCTGCAAAGTGATCGCCTGGTCGCCGGCGGGAAGGTAATGCCATTGCGCCAGGCCGTCGGAATCGGTTTCCAATTCGACTTGCGCGCCGTTGGCAGCGACCGTCAGTGTGCAACGCGCGGGGCGTCCATCGAGAGTCATAGCGCGCAAATAGACAATGTTGTCGAGGCCGGGTTTGAGTTGCGTGCTCTCGGCAAAAACACGAATGTCGATCGCTTGCGCGGCGATGAGGCGTTGGACGCGGCGCTCGACAGCGCGCCACCCGTCGGGCGTCACGGCCTGGACTGCCAATGTCAGGGCGGTCTGCCCGCGTCCCTGGGCGGCGGGCAGGTCAAAGGCAAAGGACAACGCGCCGGTCTCGCTGCCGGTTGCAGCAATGGGGGGCAGGTCTTGCGGCGCAGCGCCTTGAATTTGCGGCCGGATGAGGAACTGGGTGCCAGAAATGGGACGTTTCCAGCGATCGGCGGCCTGGACCGTCCCCTGAACGCGCTGCCCGTACAGGTAATAAGGCCGGTCAAGTTGAATGTCCAGGTATATTAAAGGTGGTGTATCTAGTTCGACATCGACAAGCTGTTCGGCAGTGATCGGCGCCAGATCGCCGGCGTTCAGGGCGGCGACAACGCGGTACGCGCCGGGGCTGATCTGCTCGGCCAGAGCAAAAGAGGCCGTCGCCAGGCCGTATTCGGTGGTGGTGAGCGTTTCGCTCCACAGCAGGTTTTCCCTGGCGTCGAACAGCGACCAGGTCAGAGGGCAGCCGGCCAGCGGCGCGCCGGTCATCTCGTCGCCGGCGAACAGACGCACATAGATCGATTGCCCAGGATGATAGCGGACATTGTCGGTGTTCAGGTCGAGGCGGAGGCGACGTTCGATGACGACGGGCTGGATGACTTGTTGTGCGCCAACCGGCCCCGCGACATCAACGACCAGATTGTACTGCCCCCGGGCGTTGGCCGGTACGTCGAAATGCGCCAGCGCCGTGCCCTGGGCGCCGGTCTGGGCGACAAAGATCGGATCGGGCACGCTGCCCCCGTCGAGCGGCGACAGCGCCACGCGCATTTCGGCGCCGGGGAGCGGCCGGCCGGCGCCGGGGTCATAGAGGATGGCGCGGATCGATCCTGGCGCGCCGGAGGTCAAGGCGTTCGAGCCGATGACGAGCAGCTCTTGGCGGTCGGGTGGCGCCGGTGTGTAGGCCGGCAGGGGCGGGTTGGGCAGTGAGGCGGCGTCGCGCAGCGGCCACAGCGCCCACGCTGTCATGGCGAGGACGGCCAATTGGAGATAGATGAATCGTCCTCGCCAAAAAAGGCGCAGGCTGCGTTTCCAGAGTGAGGGGTTGTGGTTGGTGGGTTCAGGGTTCATGGTATAAACTTGCGACAAAGCCTGTGCCCCGGTAGATCGGGGCGATGCGCCACAAGTCGATTTGGGCGCAGAAATGGACGTCTTGATCGTAGCCCAGGTCGATCAATCGCGACGCTGCTTTCGAGGAGAGGAACAGTTCCAGGCTGGTCGCGGCGTCGACGGGCGGCAATGGCGTTTTTGTCGCCGCACCCAGGGCAACAAGTCGATGCGCGATAATGTTTAGTGAAAAGGTATCTTCGATGGCCGGTCGTTCGCCAATGCCCGCAGCGACCAGGGTGATGGCGCTGCCGCGCGCGCGCGCCAGGTGCAGCGCAGTCCGGGCGACGGCAGCGGCGTTGACCAATGCGCCGGTCAGCACCGCCGCCGCGCCCTGGAGCGCGGCATGGGTGCAGCGCGTGCCGTTCGATGTGGTCAGCACAAGTGTCTTGCCGGCGATCTGGCGGCGATTGGCCCAGATTTCGGTGGGCGAGTTGCCAAAGTGCAAGTTTGGCACTCGGACCCCGCCGCGTTCGCCGGCGACGATTGTGTCCGGGTCGGTCAGATAGGCCGAGGCTTGCTCGACGGTCAGCGCCGGGATGACTGCCGTCGCGCCGGCGGCCAGCGCGGTGGGGATGGTGGCGCTGGCGCGCAGGGCGTCAATGATCACGACGACATCGCCCCGCGCCGCGCCGCGTTGTGCCCCCGCCGCGCCCAACTCGCTCCAGACATGGATCGCGTCTCGGTGTGCGCTCATTTTCACCCGGCCACGATTTTGATCGCTACCCGGCGGGTGCGCGGCCCGTCAAATTCGGCCAAATAGATGCCCTGCCACGTTCCCAGCGCGAGCCGCCCGTCGAGCACGGGCACAAAGTGGGCAAAGCCGGTCAGGCTGGCTTTGATGTGCGCCGCCGAGTTGCCCTCTAGATGTTCGTATCCGTCGCGCCAGGGGACGATTTTGTCCAATTCGCGGAGGATGTCGGCGCGGACGGCGGGGTCGGCGTTTTCATTGATCGTCAGCCCGGCGGTGGTGTGCGGGACAAAGATGTAGCAGATGCCCTGCCGGATGCCGCATTGCGAGAGGACGCGCTGCACCTGGGAGGTGATGTCGACAAGGCAGGCGTGGGCCGGCGTGGGCACCGATATTTGTTCGAGCATCGTGGTTTACCTTTCTGCTGCGCGGGGATCGACCAGGGGCGCGCCGATGCGGGTGATCGTGGAGGCGGCAATGTTTTTAGTCGCGTTGCAGGTGTCGATCACCAGTGAGGCGTGTTGGACAATCCAGGCATAGTCGTATTGGGTGTGTCCGGTGACGATGACCACGGCGTCCTGGCGGGCCAACAGATCGGCGCTCAATGGCTGCGAGGTCATTGCGGTCTGGCGCGGGTGAAACACGTCTTGCCCAACGCTGTATCGAGGCACATACGGGTCGTTATAGATGACTTGGGCGCCGGCGTTCAACAACAGTTCGATGATTCGCTCGGCCGGGGAGTTGCGCGCGTCGTCGATGTCGCGTTTGAAAGCCACGCCCAAGACCAGGATGCGCGCCTGGTTGAGGGGATGGCCCCGCATGCTCAGTGCGCGGCCAATGCGTTCGACGACGTGGTAGGGCATCGACTGGTTGACCTCGGCGGCCAGCTCGATGAATTTGGTGTAAAAGTCAAACTCGCGCGCTTTCCAGGACAAATAGTATGGATCGACGGGGATGCAGTGCCCGCCGACGCCCGGCCCCGGATGGAAGGACATAAAGCCAAATGGTTTGGTTGACGCGGCTTCGATCACCTCCCAAAAGTCAATGTTCATTCGTTCCGAGAGCAAGGCCAACTCGTTGACCAGGGCAATGTTGACGCTGCGGAAAATGTTTTCGAGCAGTTTGGTCATCTCGGCGGCGCGCGGCGTCGAGACGGTCAACACTTGCGGGGTCAGTTTGGTGAACAGGTCGGCGGCCAGTTGGGCGCAGTGGGGGGTAAGCCCGCCGACCACTTTGGGCGTGTTTTTCACACTAAAGGTCTTGTTTCCGGGGTCGATCCGCTCTGGTGAAAAAGCGAGGTAAAAGTCTTGCCCGGCGCGCAGGCCGGTGGTCTCGAGGATCGGTTGTACGACCTCTTCGGTGGTGCCCGGAAAGGTGGTGCTTTGCAGCACGACGAGCTGGCCGGAGCCAAGCCGGGGGGCAATGCCGCGCGCCGCCGATTCGACAAAGACCAGGTCGGGCGCTTTCATGGCGTCAAAGGGAGTCGGTACGCAGATAAAGACGACATCAATGTCTTTGATCACGTCGTAATCGGTGGTGGGGTGAAACAGGTTTCGCGTCACCAGATCGGCGACGGTTTCGCCGGGCACGTCGGGGATGTAGCTTTTTTTTGCGATTAACGTAGAGATTTTACGCTCGTCTACGTCTAATCCGACGACATCATAGCCGCATTGGGCGAACCCTGTGGCCAGGGGCAGGCCAACGTATCCCAGGCCGAGCACGCATATCCGGGCGCGGCGGGCCGCGATCTTGGCCTGGAGTTGTGCAAACAGTTGGTGCGACATGGGCGTTCCTCCGGTGGGCAGGTCGATAATTGGCGGGTGGTTCAAATGGGGGTCAGTATAGATGAAAACGCCGGTCAAGTCAAACGCTCGCCGGTCAGGGCAATCGCATCTTGACTGGCTGGGCGCCAAAACGGCGGTTCAAAGGCCAATAAGCGCATAAAAACGTACCGACGGGAGCAGCTGCTCCACCCACCCACAAAGGGCGATGCTACGGACGCCCAAACCATTTGAAACACACCCAATGAAACACTCCCAGTTGGCATGATTGCCCACTCTGTGGTAAACTGCGCAAATTGTTTACCACTCGCGCCCGTCGGCGCCGCAAGGAGAAAGCATGCCCGAACAAACAGAGAAACCCCAGGCTCGCAAAATCAAACTCGAAGACCAGGCGTCGAAAACCAGACACACGATCACCATCGACGGACAAAAGATCGACTATACGGCAACCGCCGGCACGATGGCGTTGAAAAGCCAGGAAGGCGAGGCCCAGGCGTCAATCTTTTACGTCGCCTATACGCGCGACCAAATAGAGGACAGGCGCCAACGCCCGATCACCTTTTCGTTCAACGGCGGCCCCGGCTCTTCCTCGGTGTGGCTGCATTTGGGGCTGCTCGGCCCACAGCGCGTGGCGCTGACCAACCCAGACGGCCACCCGCTGCCCCCGCCGTTCAAACTGGTCGAAAACACATCCTCGCTGCTGGACGAGACCGATCTGGTCTTTATCGACCCGGTGAGCACCGGCTACAGCCGCGCCGCCACAGAGGACAAGGCCAAAACATTCCACAACTTTGAAAAAGACATCGAATCGGTGGGCGAGTTCATTCGCCTGACCACAACGCGGCTCAAGCGTTGGGCGTCGCCCAAATACCTGATCGGCGAGAGTTACGGCACCACGCGCGCCGCCGGGCTGGCCAACTTTATGCAGGAACGATACGGCCTGTACCTGAACGGGATCATGCTCATCTCGTCGATCTTGAACTTTCAAACGGCGCGCTTTACCCCAGGCAACGACCTGCCCTACATCCTCGTTTTGCCCACGTTGACTGCCGCCGCGTGGTTCCACAACAAGTTGGCGCCGGATTTGCGCCAGGATCTGCGTAAAACGCTGGATGAGGTCGAAGCATTTGCGCGCACCGAGTACGCAGCGGCGCTATTTCGCGGCGCGTCTTTGCCGGCAAACGAACGCGCCGCGATCGCGCAACAGTTGGCGCGATACACCGGCCTCTCGCCCCAATACGTCGAACAAGCCAACCTGCGAATCAATGTCTCGCGCTTTACCAAAGAGCTGCTGCGCGATCAGCGACAGACCGTCGGCCGCCTGGACACCCGCTTTACCGGCGCCGATCGCGACGCCGCCGGCGAACAGTTCGAGTTCGACCCCAGTCTGGCCACCATCACCGGGCCGTATACCGCCGCCCTGAACGATTACGTCCGCCGGCAGCTCAAGTTCAAGAGCGACCTGCCGTATGAAATTTTGACCAACCGCGTGCAGCCGTGGGACTATGGCAAATTTCAAAACCAATACGTCGATGTGGCCGAATCGCTGCGCAAAGCAATATGTCAAAACCCCGCGCTCAGAGTCTTTGTCGCCAACGGCTATTATGACCTGGCCACGCCCTATTTTGCCACCGAATACACATTCGACCACCTGGGTTTAGAGCCGGCACTGCAAAAAAACATTTCGATGGCATATTACCAGGCCGGGCACATGATCTATATCCACGAACCATCGTTGATCCGCCTCAAAAAACATCTTGCTGCCTTTGTGCAAAACAACTGACTATTGTTGAACCAATTACACGAGGAGAATGAACAATGCCCCCGATCAGTGAGCAAAACATCAACCAACACTCTCGCCCCTCCGAGTTGAAAATCACCGACCTGCGTGTGGTCAACCTCAGAAACCTGCCCATGCGCCTGTCCTTGCTCCGCATCGACACCAACCAGGGCATTTCGGGCTATGGCGAGGTGCGCGACGGTGCGAGCAACACATTTGCCCTGATGCTCAAAAGCCGGCTGCTCGGCGAAAACCCTTGCAACATCGACAAGTTGTTCCGCAAAATCAAGCAATTCGGCAATCACGCGCGTCAGGCCGGCGGCGTGTGCGGCATCGAAATGGCCTTGATCGACCTGGCCGGCCAAGCCTACGGCGTCCCCGCCTATATGCTTGCCGGCGGCAAATTCCGCGACAAAATCTTGTGCTATGCGGACACGCACAGCGAACCCAATGGCCGCGAAATGGGCAAACGCCTCCAGGCGCGGATGGAGCAAGGGTTCAAATTTTTGAAAATGGATGTGGGCATTCGCCTGCTGCGCAACATTCCCGACACCCTGATCGCGCCGCCGGATATGCTCAATCGCCACGACGTGATGCACCCCTTTACCGGCATCCAGATCACCGAAAAGGGCATCAATGCGCTGTGCGATTATGTCGCCGCGGTGCGCAAACAAGTCGGCTATGAAATCCCCCTGGCTGCCGATCACTTTGGTCACATCGGCCTGGAATCGTGCATCCGCCTGGGGCAGGCGCTCGACCAGTTTACGCTGGCCTGGTACGAGGATATGCTCCCCTGGCAATTCACCGCCCAGTACGTGCGCCTCTCCAACTCGGTACAGACGCCGATCTGCACCGGCGAAGACATCTATCTCAAAGAGGGATTCGCACCGCTGCTCCAGGCGCGCGCCGTGTCGATCATTCACCCCGACCTGGCCTCATCGGGCGGCATCCTGGAAACAAAAAAGATCGGCGATATGGCCCAAGAACATGGCGTGGCAATGGCGATGCACATGGCCGGGTCGCCCATTGCGGCGCTGGCCGCCGTCCACTGCGCAGCGGCGACCGAGAATTTTCTCGTCCTCGAAAACCACTCGGTCGATAACCCCGAATGGGACGAGATCGTCACCGGCTTGCCCCGCCCTTTGATCCAGGACGGCTACATCGCCGTGCCAGAGACACCCGGCCTGGGCTTGACGGGCATCAATGAAGAACTGGTGCGCAAATACACCGACCCCGGCGCCCCAGGCTACTTTGAACCAACCGACGTCTGGGACGCCGAACGCTCCTGGGATCGCCGCTGGAGTTAAGAACGCGCTGAAAAACTCGCCAGCGCACCCGCTCACCGCCGAGATCGCAGAGAAACAAAACACCTGGAAACACCGCAGATATTCACAAACACAGAATAATCTTGGCGTCCGTGGATTGACTTGATCCGAAAATAGAATTGGTTTACATCAAACGCCGGCGGGAGATTGGGCAACATGAAAAATATACGGGCCATTAGCCTTGGAATGCTAATCAATATGCTGGGAGGATACGCACTGACACTCGCCTTGCTCAGTTGGCTGATTCTCAAACTTGGAGTCAGCGACAGCATCCTATCCCTGCTGGTGATCCCCAACATCATTGCCGCCTTTTTTCACGGCCGCTGCGTGTACCTCCCGATGCACGCGACAGCAGCGCTCCTTGCGCTCTGGCTTGTACCCCAGGTCTCCCAAGACCGGTACACGTCCCTGCCCGTGATTGCGGCCGGCACGTTCAGCAGCCTGATCGTATCCGAAATCATTCACGCACTTGTCGCGGCGCGCAAACGTGTAGAAAAACATCTGCGAGAAAGCGAAGCCAGGTTTCGCAGCGTGATCAGGCAATCTTCAGACGGCATTGCCCTCATCGACGAACAAGGCGCCGTCATCGAGTGGAACCACGCACTGGAACAAATGACCGGTTTGAGCGCCCAGCAGGCGTTAAATACTCCCTTGTGGGAGATCATCCTTCGCCTGACCCCGCCGCCCAAGATCACGCCCCAATACAGCCAACAATTGAAAACCTGGACCATCAAAGCGGCCAAGACCGGTCATTGGCCCTGGGCCGGTCAGGTAGTCGAAAACGAATACGTCCGCACAGATGGCGCGCTGCGAATCTTTCAAGTCAGCGGATTCCCCATCCAAACCGCGCACGGCTTTACCCTGAACGGTATCGTGCGCGACGTGACCGAACACCGGCAAGCGGAAAAAGAGATTCAAGCGCGCCAGCAGTACCTCGAAGGCGTTCTTGTCGCCACACCAGACGCCATTGTCACCCTCGACGCGGCGCACCGTGTGGTTGAATGGAATCCGGGCGCCGAAAAACTATTCGGTTACCAGGCACAAGAGGCCAGAGGAAAAAACATCGATCATCTGGTCACCCGCCCCGACGTTTGGGAACAAGCAACTCGATTGACGCAAATGACACTCGACCACAAAGCAGTCAAGGCAACAGAAACCGTTCGCTATCGCCAAGACGGTTCGCCGGTCAATGTGATTGTACGCGGCGCACCGATCATCCTGGAAGACGAACTGATCGGCGTGGTCGCCGCATATGTCGACATCAGCGAACGTGTTCGGGCAGAAAACGCGCTGCGAGAGAGCAAAGAACGATACAGAACACTTTTTGAAGCATCTACAGATGCCATCTTGGTCGAAACGCTGAACGGCAAAACCATCGACTGCAACAAGACAGCTTGCGAAATGTACGGCTATACCAGGCAAGAAATGTCTCGACTTGACGTTACCGACCTGGTACCCAAAGGCACGTTGCAACAGATCATCGATTCGATCAGAACAGAACTGGCGCACGGCTATGCGCGGATCAGGGTCCAGAGCAAAAAAAAGGACGGCACTGTCTTTCCCACCGAAGCCACGCTCACGCTGACCACCATCAACGGACAACAACGCGCCGTGGTCTTTGTTCGTGACCTCACCGAACACCTCCGCGCCGAAAAAGCAATGCTCCAGAGTTCGCGTATGGAAACCGCCGCCCGCCTGGCCGGCGGCATTGCCCACGACCTGAACAACTTGATGGTGGGCGTATTGGGCAATGCCGAGCTGCTCGAGTTGGAACTCGTTCATCTCGGTAACAAAACACGTCAACGCGAAGTGCAAGACATGTTGGCGACCATTGCCGAGTCGGCACAACAAGCGAGCAAATTGGCGCAACAACTCTTGGCCTATGCGCGAGGGGGCAAATACCAGATCAAACAAGTCAACCTCAATGACACAATCAGAGACGTGCTGCGACTGCGAGCCTGGGAGTGCGACCTCCCGCCCGGCGTCCAGATCGAACGTCGAATGGAAGCAAACCTGTGGCCGATTCTGGCCGACGAGACGCAGATCAGCCAAATGCTGCTCAACCTGCTCACCAACGCCATCGAAGCGATCGATGACAATGGGCACATTACCATCACCACGCACAACTTGGTGGTCGATGATGCATTTTGCCTCGCGCACCCGGACCTCGAGCCGGGGCCCCATATCTACCTATCCGTACAAGACACCGGGTGCGGCATCAGCCCCGAGGTACTGGCCAAAATATTTGAACCATTCTTTACCACCAAATTCCAGGGCCGAGGACTGGGCCTGGCTGCGGCCTATGGCATCGTCAAGAACCATGGCGGGGACATTTCTGCCCACAGCGAACAGGGACACGGCGCAGCATTCCACATCTATCTACCCGCAGCCAATCACAAAACCGCTCACCCAGCAGAGCAAGTCGCCAGGCCGGCCCGAAACCAAATGCACAAAAGCGGCAGCGACATTGACCTGAGCAAAAATTTGGAAACAAGATGATCGAGAAAACCAGGGTAAAAAACACACTTGACAGGCATCACATCTGGCATTGGCTCATTGAGCCTGCGCGCGCCATCCGGGGGAACAAACAACGTAAAGACGCCCGGCTGCTCTCGCTGCTACTCCTGACACTCGTGCCGGTGACACTCGTCCATATATGCACCGTTGCCCTTTTCACCCACTCGCCGCGACTGCCGGTATTTGCACTGATGGCTTTGATCTTGATAGCGGGGTATGCGTTGAGCAGAACCAGGTACTATACCGGGGCCGTCATACTGACGATCGTCTCTTTGATCGCGCTGGTCATCATATCTTTAGAAATGGAAACAGACCGAGGCGAGCTGCCCACACGTGCGCACATTGTCTGGCTGGCACTGACGGTCATCGTCAGCGGCCTGTTTCTCTCCCCCCGGAGCACGATCATCGTGTCGAGCATGCTGCTGGCCGGGATTCCCTTATTACCACTCGTCATCCCCCAGCTACCGCTTCAATCCGTCATCGGCGGCTGGGGATTTGTACTCACCGCATCGTTGTTGGTCATAATCACACTATACCACCGCAACCAATCCCCCACCGACATCGCCGGCCGCAAACGCGCCCAAGAATCCCTGGCCCGCCGCGCGCAAGAGATGGCCGCGCTCAACCGCGTAATGCAAGAAATCGTCCGGCTGCAAAGCCTGGACACGCTGCTCGATCACATCACCGCAAGCGCCTTGCACTTGCTGGGCCGGCAAAGCGGTGGCATTTCGCTATACCGCCCTGATCGTAAAGCGCTGGAATGGGTCGTCAACGTTGGAGAAGAACTGGCCCCAATCGGATTTACGCAACGCAAAGGAGAAGGCCTGGCCGGCAAGGTGTGGATCACAGGCCAAGTCCAAACCGTTCACAATTATGATGAATGGGCCGGCAAACTGCCCCATCACCACAACCTGAAAGCAACCGTAATCAGCGTCCCCATTCAACGCGATGACGAGTTTCTGGGCGTGCTCACCATCGCCGACAGCTCGCTGATCCCGTTTGACGAATACGAGATCAGCATCCTGTCCCAATTCGCCATCCAGTCGGCGATCGCTATCCAGAACGCACGCCTTTACGAACAAGCGCAGCAAGAGATCGCCGAACGCAAGCGCGCCCAAGAATCACTGAACGCCTCATTAGCCGCGCAGCGCGAATCCGAGCAAATGCTGCGCCTGATTTTCGAAAGCGCGTTCGATGGAATCAGCGTCTATGAAGAATTTGCCGACGGTCGCCCGCGCAAGCTACTCGACTGCAACGCGCGCTACACTGCAATCGCCGGGCGAAGCAAAACGGAACTATTGCGCATTGGCGACCCCCGGCCGATCCAAACCGGCATCGATCAAGTCATCGAGATCGGTCAGACAAAACGACTCAATGGTCTGGAAACCTATCGCGGACGTTTCTCCTGGCAACGGCCCGACGGGCAAGAAAACATTATCGAATACGCCGCCGTGCGCATCCACACTCAGGGACGACAATTGATCGTTGGCATAGACCGCGACATTACAGAACAGACACACGCCGCACAAGAACGTCAAGCCCTCATTGCCGAACTGGAAACCAAGAACGCTGAACTGGAAACCAAGAACGCCGAGTTGGAACGCTTTACCTACACCGTCTCACACGACCTGAAAAGCCCACTGATCACGATCAAAGGCTTTCTCGGCTTTCTCGAACAAGACGCCCGCAGCAACAACATTGAGCGGCTGCGAGGCGACATCGAGCGCATTGCCAATGCCGCCGACAAGATGCAACTGCTGCTCGATGATCTGCTCGAACTTTCGCGCATTGGGCGGTTGCAAAACCCCATAGAAACCATGGCGCTCGCCGACGTTGCCCGCGACGCCGCCGAACTCGTCGCCGGAGAACTCGCCGAACACGGCATCCAGATCGACATTGCCGACAACCTGCCCACCGTCATCGGCGACCGGCCCCGCCTGCGCGAAGTGTTTGAGAACCTGCTGGGCAACGCCGCCAAGTTTATGGGCAACCAACCGCAGCCGAGGATCAAGATCGGCGCACGGCAACAAGACGGGCAAATGGTGTTCTATGTCAGCGACAACGGCATCGGCATCGAAGCGCAATACCAGGAAAAAGTCTTTGACCTCTTTGAAAAACTCGATCCCGACAGCGAGGGCACGGGCATCGGCCTGGCCGTCGTCAAACGAATCATCGAAACGCACGGCGGACACATCTGGATCGAATCAAAAGGCGTTGACCAGGGCACTTGTTTTTGCTTTACCCTCCCCCAGCCCAAACCATAGACCCAGGCACAACCCGGCCGTTTTGACAAATTTACAAAACTGATCCACAATCCGAACCAACACCAAATCATCCCAGGAAGCCGCCGAAAAACCCAAGATTAACCAAGGACGCTTCGGATAAAGTCAAACCGCGAACGCAGAGATCAAAGTTTGTGAATATCTGCGGTGCTACTGGATGTTTTATTTCTTTGCAACCTCGGCACTCTGCGATCAGGAACTCGATCAGCACGCTCCTAGATGAAAATTCCATCTTGGAGAACGACAAAAACTTTTTATCAAGACTCGCCACAAGGGCAAACTATGATCAGACTCTTGTTGGTCGAAGACGATGCTGCACACATTGAACTGATCCGGCGGGCCTTTGACGATTCGACATTACCCGCCGAATTGATCATTGCCCACAGCATCACCCAGGCCAAAACAATTCTCAACTCGATATCCCTCACGCCGCCCGATCTAATGATCACCGATTGGCGACTGCCCGACGGGCAAGGCATCGAACTCTTGAACCACCTCGGCGACCCGCCGTGCTGCCCTGCCGTCGTCATGACCAGCCACGGCAACGAGCAAGTTGCCGTCGATGCAATCAAGGCCGGCGCACTCGACTATGTGGTCAAATCAGTGGAAACATTTGCCGATATGCCCCACATTGCAGAACGCACCCTGCGCGAGTGGGAACACATCACCGAACGCCAACACGCCGAAGAAAGAATCCAACACCTGAATGCCGTATTGGACGCCATTCGCAGCGTCAACAAACTCATCACCAGAGAGAGAAACCTGGAAAACCTGGTCCAGGGCGTCTGCCACAACCTGGTACAAACCCGAGGCTATCAATACGCCTGGCTGGTCCTCGTTGACGAAAACGGGTATTCCCCAATCGGCAACACGATCATTGGCGCCCAGGCCGGCCCGCAAAAACAACCCGCCTCCACGGCCAAACCACCTGCTCAAACCTATGACCCGCCGCTGCCGCTGCCCAACTGGATTCGCCGGACACTAGCCGCCCCGCAAGCAAAAACAATCGTCGTTCACCCCAACCACCACAAGGGACACCACTCTTTTTTCGTCAAACACAGCAGCGAAGAGATGCTGGTACGCCAACTGCGCTACAAAAATGCGGTCTATGGCATCCTGGCGGTTTCGATCCCCGACAACCTGGCAACCGACCAGGAAGAACAAGAACTGTTTCAAGACGTTGCCGAAGACATCGCCTTTGCCCTATACAGCATCGAACAAGAACAAGCCCGAAAACGATTCGAGTCACAATTTCTCCAGGCACAAAAAGTCGAAACGATTGGCCGGCTGGCCGGCGGCATTGCCCACGACTTTAACAACCACCTCACCGCCATTACCGGCTACTCGGAACTGCTCCTGACCCAATTTGACAGGCACGACCCCAAGCGCCGCGACATTGAAGAGATACTCAAGGCCGCAGAACATTCGTCGGCGCTCACCCGCCAACTGTTGATCTTTAGCCGCAAACAAGTGCCCCAACCCAAACAGATCGACCTCAACACCGTTGTCTCGGACATGAAACGTATGCTCCGGCGACTGGTTGGCGAAAACATTGAAATGCACACCCTGCTGAACGCCCAGGGACAAATTCAGGCCGATTTGGGGCAAATCGAACAAGTCCTGATGAACCTCGTCGTCAACGCCTGCGAGGCGATGCCGCTGGGCGGCCAACTGACCATCGAGACGAAAAACGTCCAGCTAGACGCGCAAAACATGACCGTTTTTGAACAACCGCCCCCAGCGCAACCAGAAACCACCGCACCAGCGCCGGACACCCGCCCCAAACCATACGTGATGCTCCAGGTACGCGACACCGGCGTCGGAATGAGCAAAACAGTCCAATCACACCTCTTTGAACCCTTTTTTACAACCAAAGAAGAGGGCAAAGGAACCGGATTGGGACTGGCAACCGTCGATGATATTGTGAAACAAAACGGCGGACGGGTCTGGTTTTCAAGCAAACTGGGCCAAGGCACCGTTTTCCGAATCTATTTGCCCAGGATAGACACGACAAGATCAGCCGCCGGACCATCCGGCGATCAATTCACCGCGAGCAACCAAACCATCCTGGTTGTCCAGGAACAAGACTCGATCCGCGCTTTGACGCAACGCCTACTCGAACGCCAGGGATACAATGTCTTGGAAGCATCCAACGCCGATAACGCGATCATCCTTTGCGACCACTATGACGCCAAAATCGACCTGCTGATCACCGACATTGTCATTTCGGGCAGCATGAACGGGCCAGAATTGGCCGGGTACCTGTCCATCTTGCGACCGGAACTGGACGTCCTCTACACGTCGAGTTACACCGATACGGCAACAGCGCGCACCGTCCTGGCGCAAGGCCTGAATTTCATCCAAAAACCCTTTACGCCCGCGGCCCTGGGACGTCAGGTACGCCAGATTCTAGACCGCGCCTCCAATCCCTAAAAACCGCCACAAAACCCCTGTCCGGGGTCGGCTCAGTCTGTCTAGCCACGAGAAAACAATGCAGACCCTTGCCTGGAGATCAAACATCCTGCTCTTTTTAACGGCCATGATCTGGGGCTTTGCCTTTGTCGCCCAGCGAGTGGGCATGGACTTTGTCGGCCCTTTTACCTTCAACGGCCTCCGCTTTGCCCTGGGCGGCATCTCGCTACTGCCGCTATTGTGGCTACACCGCTCGCGCCCGACGCACAACGCCCCCAAAACCGCGTTATGGGGCGGCGCACTGGCCGGCCTGATCCTCTTTATGGGCGCCACATTGCAGCAAATAGGGGTCATTTACACCACCGCCGGCAAAGCCGGATTCATCACCGGGCTATACGTCATCCTGGTCCCATTGATCGGCCTGCTATGGAAACAACGTCCCGGCGCGGCAACCTGGCTTGGCGCCGGCCTGGCCGTCGTGGGCATGTACCTGCTCAGCGTCACTCGCAACCTGACCATCTCGTTTGGCGACGTTCTGGTCTTGATCGGCGCCTTTTTTTGGGCCGCCCACGTTCACCTCATCGGCTGGTTGACAAAAAAAATCGATCCGCTACCCCTCTCACTGTTTCAATTTGCCACCTGCTCGGCACTGAGCCTCATCGCCGCCCTGCTCACCGAACCCATCCCCGCGTCAGGCGTCGAACAAGCCTGGCTCCCCATCTTGTACGGCGGACTGCTCTCCGTGGGAGTAGCCTATACCCTGCAAGTGATCGGACAACAGCACGCGCGCCCGGCACACGCGGCAATCATCCTCAGCCTGGAAGCTGTCTTTGCCGTCACCGGCGGCTGGATCATCCTGGGCGAAACCCTGTCCTGGCGCGGCCTGCTCGGCTGCGCCTTGATGCTGGCCGGCATGCTGGTATCACAGCTCAACAAGCCGGGCTAGCCACGCGATCCCTTGATCAATACCATCGAACCTGGTGAAAAAACGTCAAGAAACATCGCCGGAATTCAAACCCAGGCGAGCATCTTGACGTTCTTGGTGCTCCATCTTGTTTTTCAGCAGAGCCAGGTATTTTGCCAAACGCCGCCGACTTGCCTTTTCTGCTTTCTATGCTACAATGCCCGCCGGGGAACGAGATCGCACCGCGCGTACCCCGTCCTGCGGTAAAAAAACAAGGGCGTGTTTCAAAATGAAACACGCCCAAAAGAGAAAAGCCCCTTGCGGGGCTTTTCAAATAAATAGGTCACTATCACTTGGAATAAATAAATGTTCGTTCTGAAACTAGATGGCGCCGACGATGTTGGAAAAGACGTTGCCGATAATGGGACCCAACAGCAACAGGATGGCAATAACAACGATGGCAACGAGCACCAAAATCAAAGCGTACTCTACCAAGCCCTGACCCTCTTCACGTGGAAGGAATAGCATCTCTTGTCACCTCCTTTTCGATCTAAATTTGACAGAGTTGAAATTTTGATTTACCTTGTTTGCACTGGCGAAAATAAACAATCTCTATCAGCATCTACAAGACATTATACCCCAAAAAGAGCTTTCGATCAAGGGTTTTCTGTAAAGAAAACGTAAATTCCGGGTTAGAATTTTCTTACCACCGAGAACAATGAGCAAACAAGACATTATAGAATTACAAATAGATACAATGGCAAATGGCGGCCGCGCGCTGGGCCGTTACCAGGGCAAAGTCATCTTTGTATCGGGTGCGATCCCCGGCGAAACCGTGCGCGCGCGAGTGACCCAGGTGCGCAAACGCTGGTCGCAAGCCCACGTGGTCCGTGTACTCGACGCATCTCCGCACCGCATCGAGCCGCCGTGCCCGTACTATGGACGGTGCGGCGGATGCCATTTGCAGCACATTGCATACAACGCGCAACCAGATTACAAACGCCAGGTGGTGGTCGAACAACTGCGCCGCATTGGACACATCGAGCGCCCCCCCGTCGAGCCGGTGATCGCCATGAACGAACCATGGTTCTACCGGAATCACGCCCAATTCTCGATCAGCGAATCGGGCCACCTGGGGTTCCAGGCCGCGCGCAGCCACGACGTTATTGCCGTCGATCGCTGCCTGCTCTTGCATCCCCTCCTCGACGAACTGCACAAAGCGCTAGACATCGACTGGCCCGAGTTGGAGCGACTCTCCCTGCGCGCGGGCATCCGCACCGGCCAAAGAATGTGCATCCTGAAAACCAAAACCGGCCAGGCACCCGAACTAACCGTCGATTTTCCGCTCTCTTGCGTGCTCCAAGACCACGACGGCCAAGATCGTGTTTTGATCGGCAAAGGCACTTACGACGAAGTGCTGCGAGAAAAAACGTTTCGCGTTTCGGCGGCGAGCTTTTTCCAGGTCAACACGGAACAAACAGAGGTCATGCTGGACGTGATCGAGCAATACCTCGATCCACAGCCGGAAGATGCGCTGCTAGACGTATATTGCGGCATCGGGACGCTCAGTCTGCCGTTTGCGGATCGAGTGGCGCGGATCATCGGCATCGAGGAAAACCAGACGGCAATTCAAGATGCGCTTGTCAACGCCGGCGACAGCGATCACGTCACCTTGATCCCCGGCAAGGCGGAACGCATTTTACCCCAACTGGACGAAAAAATCAGCAAAGCGATCCTCGACCCGCCGCGTCAAGGATGTAAACCCCAAGTCCTGACCGAGATCATGCGCTTTGCCCCCAGCCGCATTGTCTATGTCTCATGCGATCCAACCACCCTGGCGCGCGACGCCGCGCAATTCACCGCCCAGGGCTACACATTGACCCAGGCGCAGCCGGTCGACATGTTCCCGCAAACATATCACATCGAGATCGTGACCCTGTGGCAGAAATGAGCACGAAAGGCGCTGCATGAACAAACTTGGCTTGTTCCTGGAATGGAGCTACAAACTCGACAACCACTACCTGGGCCAGGTATCGCTGCGCAACAGCCTGTGGTTCCCGATCGTGCTTTTCCCGGCCCTGGCGTTGTTCAAACAAACATCGTGGTGGATCGCCGCCCTGGTTTCGATAACCGGCATCCTGCTTTACGCCGGCGTCGCCATAGCCAAAAAGCGAGGCTATCTGATCTTTGAGCCGTCGCCTCTGGAGCGTGTGAGCGTCGCGCAAACGCCGCTCAAGGCCGATGAACAGATCCACGGCTGGGCGTCGGGGCGCGTTGCCGTCGCGGGAAACGAAAAACTCGTGCTGGGCGAAAAGGCCCAACTGTTATTTGTACCCACGCGCGAACACATTGTAATGGTCAAACTCGAACGGACGCGATTCTTGCTGCTGGCTCGCTCAAGCCGGGGCGAAGAAGGTTGGTGGTATGCGTTCATCAAACCGAAACAAGTGCTCAAAGTGGAAACAGGACGCATTGCTCATGGGCTGAAAACGCGCCCTGCTCTGGCCCTGACCTATCGATCAGGGGAAAAAGCGGGACAAAAAGAAACGCTTTACTTTGCCTGCGCCGGCGTCGCCGGCCTGTGGCGCATCATCGACGATCTGCGCATCGACGTCGCCCCCCACGCCTTCCACGTCTAAAACCTCCTGCTGCCAATCTTGTTTCTCCAAAATCATATCGTAAAACAGCATACGTTTATGATAGCCGGTCGTTTTGAAAAAACACTTTAGGTGCCGGTACTCGGGCCTTTGGAGAAAAGAAATATCCTCGTAACCGCCCAACCCCTTGTACCCCGACCCAACGCGCTTAAAGCCGCACTTGTCGTAACACCGAAGCGCCCGCGTATTGACCGCAGCCACATCGAGCGCCAACCGCTCAAAACCCAGATCGCCAAAATAGTACGGCAAAAAGAGCCGCAGCGCTTCGGTACCATATCCCTGGCCCACAAACGGCGCGCCAAAACCGATCCCCAGGCGCGCAGACCAATGCCGCTTGATCTCGCGGAGCGAAACCCGCCCAATCAACACCTGCTCCCGCTTCTCGACAGCATAATAAACCCGCTGCGCGTCGCTGACCAGACGAGAAAACCAAATATCATTCTGCACCGACGAACAAGCGGGCCAGTCGAACAACCGGTAAAGCGGGTCATCAGAAACCGGCCAGGCGCTCATCGTCTCCAGGTCCTGGCGACGCAAAGCGCGAATGGCGATGCGCCGGCCCGGCAAATACGCATCGTGGTCTTCCAAAACATCACCCTCCCAACGCATCCGGCGCGAGGTCGTCAAGCGCCTCGACCGGCGTGTCCCGATATTTGTCGCCTTGCTCGATAAGCAGCGATGGAATCCCCCGCAAAATGGGGTACTTGCGATGACAATCGCGGCAAACAAACCACCTGGCCGCGACCAGGTCCAACTGTCCGGGATCGACGCCCTCGTTCGCTGCGCAAGCCGGACAACGCAAAATATCAAGCCATGCCTCCCAAGACATCTGCCACCCTCTCCCTTTAAGAGCGTGCTGAAAAAGAACCCGACTTGGTTAATCTTGGGTTTTTCAGCGGCCTCCTAGATTTGCTTATTTTATGCTGACATTATTCTATGGCCTATGCTAAATTTTTCTAGAATTGCCCTGCATCGACGCAACCACCCACCCGCATAGTATATCACAACATGCCACCGCTGAAAAAAAAAAGTTCTGTGAGACACACGATCTCGCAAAGAAATTGACACCCCCCCGTCTTGATCCAAAATCCCCAACCCCCCAGGGCAATTGCATCTAAATTATTTGGGCATGTTTCAAATGGGTTGGGCGTCC
>CAYZYE010000004.1:0-42230 GCA_964481205.1 uncultured Anaerolineae bacterium
TGATGTGTTTGCGCGGGGGCCGTCTTGGCCGCCCATTCGGTAAAAACGTCGTGCGAGGCGGCGATCTCTTGCCATTCTTCGAGGGGCATTTTATAGGCCGCGGTTTTGAGTTGAGCGACGCCCTTTTTGCCAAACTTTTTTTGCAGCCGGGCGTACCATTTGGGGTGAAAGATCGGCGGCTGCGCGATGCCGATCACCAGCACCAGGATGAATGCCGCTCCGGCGGCATAGCCAAACGCGCGCGCCTGCTCTCCAAAAGTATGGTACAGGACAAAGACCATGCCGGCCAGGACAAAGACCAGGCTGAGCAGCAGGCCGGCCACCGGATAGGGGTAGCGTTCTTTGCGGCTTGGATAGCGCCACCAGCTTTTGTCGGTGCTGAAATAAATCTTGATCCCCCTAAAGCCAAACCAGATGCCGTACCCGATCAAGGTCAGGCCGATGAACTCTGCGATTTGCATCTTGCCTCCTGGTTAGCCGGAATAGTTGGGCGCTTCTTTGGTAATGACCACATCGTGTGGGTGACTCTCGGTCAACCCGGCGTTGGTGATGCGGACGAATTGGGCCTTTTCCCTCAATTCCACGAGGTTGGCCGCGCCGACATAGCCCATGCCGGAGCGCAAGCCGCCGATCAGCTGAAAGACGTACTCGGCCAGCGTGCCCTTGTAGGCCACACGTCCTTCGATCCCTTCCGGCACCAGTTTGCCCGGCCCGCTTTGCCCGGAGGCATAGCGATCTCGTCCGTGTCCCTGCATTGCGCCAAGCGAGCCCATGCCGCGATAATCTTTATAGTAACGGCCTTCGTAAATGATCAACTCACCGGGGCATTCGTCCAGTCCGGCGAGCAGCGAGCCGAGCATGACCGTGTCGGCGCCAGCGGCCAGCGCCTTGACAATGTCGCCCGAGTATTTGATTCCACCGTCGGCAATGGTGGGGATGTCGTGTTGGCGGGCTTCTTGGACGCAGTTCATAATGGCCGAGAGTTGGGGCATGCCTGCGCCAGAGATGATCCGCGTAGTGCAGATCGAGCCGGCGCCCACGCCAATCTTGATCGCATCTGCGCCGGCGCGGATCAAGTCGCGCGCGCCCTGGGCGGTGACGACATTTCCGGCGATGATGGGGATGTCGGGGGCCATCGCCTTGATCCGCTCAATGGCCTGGATGACGCCCCGGCTGTGCCCGTGCGCGGTGTCGATGACAAACACGTCGACGCCCGAATGGTACAGCGCCGAGACGCGGCCTTGCAGATCGGGACCAACGCCAACCGCCGCGCCCACCACCAGCCGCCCGCGATCGTCTGTGGCGCGGTTGGGATAGTCGATCTTTTTCTGGATGTCTTTGACGGTGATCAGCCCTTTCAGGTAGCCATTTGCGTCTACCAGCGGCAGTTTTTCGATGCGGTGTTGGCCCAGGATCGCCTTGGCCTGCTCTAGCGTGGTGCCAATGGGGGCGGTGATCAGGTTTTCGCGGGTCATATATTCGTACACCGGGCGGCTCATATCTTGGGCAAAGCGCACATCGCGGTTGGTGAGAATCCCAACCAACTTGCCTTCCTCGGTGATCGGCACGCCAGAGATGCGATAGCGCGACATCAGATCTTCTGCTTCTTGCAGAGTGGCGCTGGGGGGCAAGGTGAACGGATCGACGATCATGCCAGACTCGGAACGCTTGACCTTGTCGACCTGGGCAGCCTGATCGAGGGCGCTCATGTTGCGGTGGATGATGCCGATGCCACCTTCGCGGGCCAGAGCAACGGCCAGCCGCGCTTCGGTCACGGTGTCCATCGCCGCTGAAAGGATGGGGATGTTGAGCCACAGATTGCCGGCCAGCCGCGCTCTCAAATTGACCTGGCTGGGCAAAACCTGGCTGTAACCAGGAGTAAGCAAAACATCGTCAAACGTCAATGCTTTTGGAAACAAGGTACCTCCTCTAATACCTGGGATTGATTCAACCCTTGCAGATTGAACCAGTCCAAGTATACCGACAAGCCAGGATTTTGTCAAAGCATTATCCCGCCTGCTTGCGCCGGAACTGGCGATCCGGCAGGAGAACAGCCCAAATGCAACCAGGTTCGCCATTTTGGCACCAAGAGAACAAAGATGCAATTGTCCCTGGAGCACTATTTTATCTAGATATACCGGCCGGGGGCGGCACCCTTGGGAAGCGACAATAAGCGACAGTTGCTCGATAATTTACCCGGATACCAATGCGCAAGCGAAAAAGTAGGGGCAAGTCATAACGACTTGCCCCTACTTGGCGGCCCAGCTGAAAAAGGCAACTTGATTTATTCGATCAACCGGAGAAAGATTTGGTCGGCGATCTCTTGAAAGATGGCGTCCAATTGCTCACCCGAAGGCGCAAAATAGTACAAGCCGCCTGTCCGGTCTGCGACAGCCTGAAGTAAATCATGATCGGCGCCAACCCCCAGGCCAATCGAATAAATGACCACCCCTCTGTTTCGAGCCTGTTGGGCATAATAAATTACACAATCTTTGGCCGCGCCGCCGGACCACAGATCAGGATCATCGTCGCATGGCCCCGCCGGATATTGGTTGGCCTCACCGTCCGTCAACAAAATGATCACCTTGGCCGAAGCCGGGCGACCGTAATGCCCAGTGCCCGTGCCCAACGTATCCAGCGCGACCTGCAACCCTTCGGCGATATTGGTACTACCATTCGCCGTCATATCCTCTATGGCTCCAATGACGCTGCCGTTGATCAGGCTGGTAGAACGTGTCGATCCAGAGTACCCGTCGCTGCTGGTGCGATGATCGTAACACCACACCCAGGCCGCATCAGGCTCATTCGTCTCCGGATTCCAGACCCCCTTGTCGTCGGGGAGTTGTAGACCTGTGTCTGTAGCAATTTTGACACAGTTTAGCTCGCGAATGATATTGGGGTTGTAATGGGTCGAATAGCTGACGAAACCAACCTGGTCAAAATGCGCGTTGAGCCGCTTGATAAAACTTTTACCCGCTTCTTGCGCGGCCCTAATTGGCTGTTTATCGTCATAGATATCGTCCTGTGAATTGTCACAGATTTCATCCACGTCGATTCGACCATTGTTGTTCAGGTCCTCCGTTTCAAAGGGATCCAGCCGGCCATTGCCGTTCAAGTCCACGTTGACTTTTTGTCCATAAATTGGGTTACACTTGTGGCAGGCATAGCCGGTGCGCCCTCTTGTGTCCGGCGGGCCGCCATACCGCGAATCATCTACATAAGTCTGATAAGGTGTATGTCTGACGCTGTTCCAGGTTGGCGTGGCGTTTTGGATGAACGCCGGGGCTTTGTCGGCGGAGCCTGAAGGATCTTGGCTGTTTCGAGAGATGACGATCTTGTCCAGGCGAAAACCGCTGCCGCCACCCCAGATATTGATTGCATGCTGCCCCGAGTTGGCAAAGGTCACATTACCCAATCTGACCCAGGTCCACCGATTGCCGTTTGATCCCGTATAGCCGCCGCCGCGCACACTGTCAAAATCGCTAGAGCTGGTTGACGGGTAATTGCTGGGATTCCAATGCCCATCGACGCCCCAATGCACCACACAACTACCGACGCGAGACCCACTGGGCTTATAATAGCCACACTGTGCCCGGATCCAGACATACCATTTGTTGGTGCTGCCATGGACAAATGTTGAAGGATTAGGGATGTCAAACACGTAATCCAGACGCGGCGCACTGTCCGTCACCGTGCTGTGACCGTTGATATCCTCAAGGTGCGGCATGTGCATCAGGTGCGCGCCACACATTTGCCTGCTCGCGTCATAACAGGCATAGCCCGAAGCCTGTGAATTTTTTGTTCGCTGCAACATCCAAAACGTATTGGGCGCTTTATAGCGCGCGCGGCGATAATCATTTGGCCCGGCACCGATAGAAGTAGAATATGAAAAATATTCCGCTTCGGCGGCGAGCATCTCGTAATTTTGATAATCGAGAAGCACCTGCTGCGCGCCGCAGATCCAATCGGCGTATGGCAAGTACTCGCGATACCCATCTGGATAATCTTTGCCGGGCACTTCACGATAGCATTCATAACAGTATGTGTCGTAACCCATCGAGCCGGATTGGTCGAGCACAACCACAACGTCGATACTGCTGACGTTTTCGGCCAATGCCTGCGCCTCTACTGGAGCGGTTTCAAAGCCGGCAAAGATCATAAAGTTCATATTGACAAAGATTTTGCCATGCACCATGATCTTGTCCGCGGTATTTGGCTTCCGGGTCACACAGTTCTCCGGCGATGGATCGCACGCGCGATAGCTCTCGACGTCGATGGTGATGGTGCCAACAACTTTGTCTCCATTTTGATCGTTCCAGGCTTCGACATAGTTGGGAGAGCCGGTTGGCATAGGCTTGACCACAAGGTGAATGCGATCGGGACCATAACCGTTTTCTTCCATATACTGCATTGCGCGTCGAACAGCAAAGTCTTCAAATGGCAACTCGGGTGCTGCCGCCAACGCCGCCGCATCACAGGCCTTGCCGATCTTGATGCGCTCAACGTAAAGCAGACCCAGGTCAATGGCCAATCCAATGACGAGTAATAATGCCACAAAGGCCAATGCGATCAACAGGAGGCTTTGACCCGTCTCGCCTGGAAAAGAATGTTTTATTATCTGTCGAACTTTGTGTTTCACTGTTGCCTCCTAAAGTCATTAGGGCGTGTCTTGTTGCATTGAACTTGATAAATACCGAGAAATCAGGGCTCTGAACGGTTTTCCAGATTGGTCAAGTCCAACCATGTCGGTTTTAACATACGGTCTTGCGCCCGTCAAGCCCACAAGGGGTTATGCCACCAAATCTGGGACGGTTAATTCCTCGATCCGCCTATACGGGTCATCGTTCTGGTATAAAGCACCATCGTATCCGGAAAAACCCAGCTGATCACCGGTGCATCGGCTAACACTTGCTTGTGATAATAATATATTTCGACAATGGCCAGATGGTGGGGACTGCGCACCGCATCGTCGTGGGCGGCCACCAATTCGTCGTTCTGGGCATGGTGCTGTGCGCTCAACGCCGGCAATTCCAGGTCAATGTCCACTTTGCTGGGCATAGTCAGCGAACCGGTAGTGGTGATGCTGTACGTGGTGCCGTCGTATTCAGCAGCGGTGTCTTTGAACGCGGGAATGTTAATGTAGGTGATAATGATTTCGACATTGGGGTTTGATTGCCCGGCAGGGCGCGCTTGCAGCTGCTTGCCAAACGACACCATCGTTTGGTTAAAAACCTGCTGTGGCGTAAAAGTCCCACGTCCAACAAAACGCGCTGCTTCACGGTTGACGTTGGTCAACACCAGATAAGCCCGCAAGGCAAAGCCCAACTCGATCAGCCCCAGAAAAAGAACAAGCAAGATCGGCAGCGCCAATGCCAATTCAACCAACGACTGGCCTTTTTGACGTTCTCTAAGGTTTTTCCACATCAGCAAAACCCCCTTCACTTGGGTGTGTTTCATTCAATTTCTAAAATCGTCCCTCGTGGCCGTTTTGCCCGCGTAACCCGCCCACAAAGGGTGATGTTACAGAGACCCAAGCCATTTGAAATACCCATCTTGGTACCAAAACGCGCCGGTCAACCATATCCCCTCGCATTGGCAAAAGGACAAGCGATCATTGCAGCACCGCGCCGCTTCTGGCATCGATCCGAAGTTGATACATCGTTTGGCTGTCCCGCACCGCGCCAATGACCACCCATTCCAACGACTCTCCATCGCCGGGGCGCAGCATTGCATTGACATCTACAATGGGATGCTGTTTTAGAAAGTCGCCGCCGCCGTGATTCAACCAGGCAGCGAGCGCCTGATGACTGTCCAGACTCCAGCGCTCCACCGAAGCCGATGGAAGCGTATAAGGCGAAAGTGAATCACGAATTGTGGTGACTTGCTGGTCGCTCACACTGACCACATACATCTTTTGTGTGCGCGGCGAAAAGAACTGAAACGTCCAATTGGTGGGTTGCGAGAGATGATCGATCTCGACAAACAACCAGCTGGCCGAAGCCGAAACCAGCCGCGCATCCTTTTGCCAACTCCGCGCAGCCTGATCGGCCAAAGGATACAGATTGCGCGCCGATTGCGGAATGGCCGGCAAGCGATAGGTTTGCCCTGACGATTTGGCCGTCTGTGGCAGCCCTTTCTCCGATGACCGAGAAATAATATATCCTGCCAGTGCAAAGATGATCAATATCGCCGCCGTCAGGCCCCATAGAATGACAATCTGCTTTTTGGTCATCTCGTTTTCTCCAACCCTCAACCGCCTACCGCTATGCGCTGCCGCCGGTTATTTGGCTCGCATCATCGTGACCGGCAAATAAACCTCGAACGATATATCTGTATTGGTATACCACACGTTCTTTAACCCCGATGTCGCGCTCGGTCGTTTGAGCAGCGTAAAATGAGGATAATGGGTGGTTGTTCCGCCTGACCCATAAGTGGCGACGGCCAGGTCGGGCCAACAATGCACGCGATCACCAGTGCGCACCGGAACGGTAATCGGATCGCCCCACGTGGCAGCCAACGTTTGCAGGTTCGCGTACCCGGCCGTGGCATAAAATACCTGGTAGGGATTGTCATTGGTCACCTGGTCCACGTCGGCCTGCGGGTTGATGATGGACGACCGCGCGACGCCGAGTTTAGGCCCGCCGGAACCGCCGGACCCGCCGGAACTGCCAATGGGCGTCCAGCTGTGCCAGGCAACGTAACTCGTGATCACCGCGCCGCTCTTGACCACCTGGATGGCCGGCCGGATGCCCGAATAATCCAAGGTCGTCTCTTGGTTCTTGTCCGAATCTTTGAACGCGCTGTGCGGGCTAAAGGGCAGCGTGGCCGCGGCATCCGTAGCCGTTGGGCTGGGCGACCAGTCCACAGCCACATCGTTTCCGTACAACACGCGATAATTCATTGTAAAGGTATATATCTTGTACCACCCGGCATTGTATGGATCGCCGTCCTGATGCTGCCACAATACAAAGACCTTGCCGTCCACCACATCGATCGTCGGCCAGGCGTCCAATTCTGGTGTGCAGCCTGTCCCGCCGGGCGGATTGCTCAACTGCTTTGCGCCGCTGGGCGTCCAGGTGGTCGCATCGGGTTTACTGGTAATGCTTTCGCGTCGCCGAAAATAGATGCCGGATTTATCGAAACTGCACGCAGTGGTCCGGTAATCGTCGGCCACCCAGGCCACATATACATGGTTCTTATCTGCGGCAATGACCGGATGCGAGCTTTTGAGATTGGATGGCAAACTCCCCAGCGTAGAAATGGGATTGCTGGTTGTACGCCAGGTCCCGCCATCTCGCGGGTTGGCGTAATAGATGTGCTTGTCGCCCGATGCGTCCTCCTCAACCCAAACCACATGCGGTATCCCGTCGCCGTCGGCGGCAACCTGAGGACGCGACCTGGATTTGCCATTGGCAGCGCTCGCCACTTGACGGCAGTTGCTGGGGTAAAACTCGGTCGGATCGCGGTGACACACCCCAAACGGCCCTTTGGTTAGGTCTAAACGCCAGCCCAGGTAATGTATATTCGAGTTTTGATCGACCCAAACAATATGGGCCACGCTGTAACTGCCTCGATCATCCAGCACCACCGCCGGGTTGGCGCCTTGCTGGCCTTCATCGGCATAGCTCCACACTGAACGGTGCAGCCATGCGCCGTTGCCCACCTTGAATTTCATCTCGATGCTGCTTTGACCGCCTTGTTGATCTTGACTCTCGGTCCAAACGACGACGATTGCATTCTTGTCTGCGGCAATGTCTCCACCGCTGGCAAACCGGTTATGGTTGAGCGACAATTCTTGATGTACCGGCGGTTTATACTCTGCCGCAGACACCCCCTGCGCATCGACCAAAGCGATCTGGCTTGCATTTTGCAGGAACAAAAGCGTCAGCAAGAGAACGCACAAAGACAAGACAACGACCAGACTCGCCCGAAAAATTTTCACCTGCCACCTCCTGTCAAACGACTATCGCTCAACTTTTACACACCCATCAGCGTCATATCCAATTCGGTATTCCCCGGCCCGGCTTCGATGGTCACTTGGGGAATCGAAGCCCAACGCAGACGACCATCGATCCAGATTTCAGCATAGATTTGATAGGTGCCCGGCGTCAGATTGTAAAAAGTATAGGTCGAGTCCTGAATTGAATAAGTGGATACCGAGATCAACTCGTCGGCCGGCACCGAGTCGTCGGGTTCTTGCAGCCGGATCGCCCAAACATCGACCCCGGCCATACCGACCAGCCGTCCGGTCGAATCCAGCACGCGCAACGAACCTCCGACGCGATACGCCTTGTCGCCCTCTGGGGGCGGCTCATTTACCGTCGCACACACATCACACTTGACCTGATCGATGTAAAACTCGGTATCGCCGTCATCGTTCGGGTTGGGCGCGTCAAAATAAACCTGCAACTGTTTTCCGGCATAATCCTCCAAGGCAAAATGGTCGGCCATGTTTGCCGAAAAGGCATGAAACGAACCACGCCGGTCGAATGCCGAGTCTTGGGAAACAACCACCGGTGGAGCCAAAGTCACACCCTTGGCCGGGTCTTTGACTGCCACCCGGAGCTTGTCCTGCGTTCGGCCCACCGACCCGCCGATGCCGGCCGGAGGCCGTTCCTTGGGAATCATGTAATAGAGCGACACAGTCATCTCTAGAGCGACATCTTCGGTTGTCGAAACAAATGCGGGCACGCTAAACAATTGAAAAGACCACGGATGATAGGCCGGATACGGCCATCCGTCATCGCGGTCACAACGCAACAACAGTGAATAGTCCCCGGCATAAGCGCCGCCCCGGCCATCCTTGTCACAGCTAAAGCCATACGTGCGCTCGACGGCGCCATATTCGGCCCGGTCCGCGCTCTTGATCCAGTACGACATTGAATCGGCCGGCTCTATGTCCGAAGCCACGAGCACAGACGCGCAGTCCTTGAGTCCAGGCGGTTTGGGGCGCACAGGTGACGACTCGGCAACACCCGGCGGACACAACTCAAAGTTGTCGAACGTGCCATACGATGTGCCAGAAGGCATCGGCGTCGGCGTTGGCGTTGGCGGCGACAGGGTAGGCGTCGGCGTTGGCGTGAGCGGCACCCGTCCGCCGGCTGCGGCTTTGACCACGGCCGGACAAATGTTGTTTTCAAACGTGACCGTAAAGCCAAAGTCACTGGCCTGCAAATCGCCCCACACCGCCGAATCATCCAACCGCCCCAACTGCCCCGAGGTAGCGTCAAAATCCACCAAAATATATCCACCAGTCCCCGGCAGCGTTTGCGGTGTGCTGCTGGCCGTCGATGGCGAATCGGGATCGTCCAAATTGAGGCCGATATAGTTGCCTTGATCAAAAGTGGTACTGCCTGGACTGATATAAACGCCCCACAAGTACACACCTTTGTGGGCGTTGCTTTCATCCCAATCATCCAGGTACCCCCAGTCCACCTCGACCGACGCAATCGTGATATCCGTTCCGGCGCCGCTGATCGAAATGCCCAGTTTGCCGCCGTCACCGTTGACCGGGTCCAAAAAGAGGACAGTACCCAGCGCCACAGTGCTGCAATCCAGAGTCACAACGGTGCTCCCGACCGAGGCCGAGTTATTGGTCAAGTCGGGATCGGTTGTCGACGTCGTCGCGCTGGCCTGGTTGGTCACGGTGCCGGTGGCGCCATTGTTGACCGTGACCACAATCTCGACGCCCACCGACTCGGCGACGCCGGCATTGAGCAAGCCAAAATCACAGGTGACAACGCCGCCAGCTTCGCTGCACGTCCCTTGATCGGGCGTTGCCGACACAAACGTCACCTCCGCAGGCAGCGTATCGGTCACGCGCACGTTCGTTGCCACGTTGGGGCCATAGTTGACCACCGTCACATTGTACACCAGAGTGCTGCCCGTGCCAACCGGTTCTGGGCTGGCTTCTTTGTAAACTCGGAGATCGGCCTCCCCCGCACCCGGAGGCGGCGTGGGCGTCGGCGCTGGCACGGCGCCGCCCCAGCAAAACTGCGCATTGTCAAACTGGGCGCTGGTTCCGCTGTTGTTGTCGCCGCCAAAGTACAACCCGGCGATCACTGCATTGGCCAGGTTGGCGGTTTGGGTGTGAGCATCCATCCAGGGGCCGTCGGGGCCTTGCCAGGAATAATATGCCGTAAACATACTGCCTTCACGCACCAGGCGCATCCACAAATCTGGCAGCGGGCTTGCGTAGACACTCTGTGCATACTCTTGATACGTCCGGCCATTTTCGTCGCGCTTGCCCATCTGGAAATCATTAGCATCATTGCCGTTCATACGCACAAACCACACAATGTCGCTGGAAGCGGAAGCACTGTCGCGGACAACGAGACCGGCCTGTGGAAAGTCATCGGTCGAGTTACCCGAACTCAGACTGTATATCCTGACGCGGAGGTCAAAGTCGCCGCTGATCGGCCCCGGATAATAATAGTAATGTCCCCGGCCAGGATGATTCATCAACCGGCCGGTTTGCCCGGTGTGGGTCAAAGTCAGCAACCCGCCGCTTTCAGAAGCCGCGCCGGCCCCCGACCCCCAAACCACGCTATTCCACTCGAGCGTGCCGTCATCAAAGTACGAGGTTTGACACCCCGGCTCTACCGTATATGTAAAAGAGGTCGTCCCACTCCAGTCACCCCAGGCGTAATGATTGTCCATATTGCGGACGCGCCAATAATAAGTTGCGCCGTCTTGCAAAAAAGCTCCGCTGTAAACGTCTGACGCATCGCTGCCCGATTGTGGTCCGGTGTCCCAGGTCTCGGCGCCATTGCCCCAATCGTTGTCCGTACCAACCTGTATCTGCCAGCCACCTTGCGTGTCGCCGGCGTCGGGGTCGCTGAACAGCCAGGCGAATGTCGGCGTTGGTGTATTCGCTCCGGTGGTTTGCAAGTTGGTGGGCGCGTTTGGCGGGTGGTTGGACGGATCGGGCGCATTGTAGAAAATACAAAGCTTGGGAGCCAGCGACGCCCCACCATTGTACGATTCCGCCACTCGCCTGCCAGAACCGGTGACAATAAAGACCATCGCGTTCCCACTCGACCAACCCGGTCTGCCGACAAGTTCTTGTACGATACTCGCCAGGTCCGGCGTTTTGTATTTGGTGCCGATGCTCCATGCACCGGGGTTCCAACCGGCAGACGCGCTGGTTGTCGGACGGTTGGAGACATTGTAGCGTGTACTCGTAAAAGTGGGCGGGTTATCGGCTGCCTGCCCACGTAAAGACAGGTTTGTCGCACCACTGTGCGCTTCGTCTGCCGTGAACTCGATATAAGCATTGATGATTGTAGAACTGGCGGGGATATTCACACCTTGAAAACGCATACCAACCGTTTGCGTACTGTTATCCTGAACCAGTTCCAGGTCCGAACTGGTCAAACTGATCCACCCGCTGCCCAATTCCTCGGCGTCGTCGTTGCCGGTAGAAACCTGTACACAGACTTTGGGCGGCACCAGGCTCGTAAACTGGGCCGCGCTCCAGCCGCCCCAAGTACCCCTATTATCTCGAGTGCGAACGCGCCAATAATAAGTTACGGCATTCTGCAGGTCCAATCCAGCGTAAACGTCGGTCGCGTCGCTGCCGCTTTGCACGCCCGAATCCCACATCTCGGCACCGTTGCCCCAATTATTGTCTGTGCCAACCTGGATCTGCCATGCGCCTTGCGTGTCGCCGGCATCAGGGTCGCTAAACGTCCATGCAAACTGGGGGGTCGCGGTATCAACATTGGTGGTCTGCAAGTTTGTTGGCGCATTGGGCGGCGTGTTGATGCATAAACTGAAATCGTCAAACTCGGCGGGGTCGTCCGGGCCGCCGTCGCCGCCGGCGATGACCAACCCAACCAAGACCGTACCGGTGAGCGAAACCGTGTATGGACTGGCACCATGTTCTACCCAGGTGTTGCCGTCGGTGCTGTAATAAGCGTGAAATTCATTGCCCTGACGCACCAGGCGCAGCCATTGCGGCAATGCCGGAAGCTCGTGATAACTACCGGTGGTATTACCGCCTGTACTGGTGCGTCTCGCAAACTGTAATTCATCATTGGTTCGGTCCACGCGCATCAACATCACATGCTTGCTGTTCGCCGCCGTGCTTTCCCGAACCATCAACCCGGCTTTGGGATAATATTGCCCGTTATTGCCACCCATGCTGTTTAGCTTGACACTGACCGCAAAGTCGCCGGAAATACTGCCCTGATACAGATAATGGAACCGGTCCGAAGTGTCCCAGATAGTGCCGTCGCTGCTGGTTAGGGTCAGCACTTGGCCAGATTCGGTGACATTACCAGAGACGCCGCCGATCAGGGCATTATGCCAGCGGCTTGAAAGCGAATTGTCATCAAAGTTGTCGCTATAAGCCGCGCATGACCCCTGCGCCGAAACGCGATTTTGCACCGTCGATGGCCCGATCAGCCACGAAAAAACGATACTGAAAATCAGCACCAGCCGCCCAATCAAACGTGTATTCGGAATTCCTAATTTGTTCATCGTCTTCCTTCCTTCCAAACCCGCAGCATATCCAAACGCCAGACAGCAACCCGGATGTATTTATAGTTCGGGGCGACTGGCTCCTCGAGAACGAGAGCGCGGCTGAAAAAACAGTGCTTTGGCCGTGACTTGGGCCTAAAAACGACATTTTCTCGGCCAAACGCGGGTCATAAATCCGCTGCTCCCAACGGCAAATGCACCCAGCAACCCAGGCGTCCTATGGCGCTTTGTACGGGGCTATGAAAATGCCCGGTACGGCAGGGTCGGCAAAATTGCTCAACGTTCTCTGCATACAACTCGGGGTGTACCACGCGCCGCCATCAAAAGCATAGGCCAGTGTCAAGTCGTCTCCCTGGCGGGTGATGCGCAGCAAGACGCCCTCACCGTTGGAGTCATCGCCGTCAAATAACCGGTTCGGCAGAGCAACATAAGAGCACAACTCGTCAGGCTCGCCGTTGACCGATCGGCGCCAAAAGGTTTGAATCTTGGCCCCATAATCATTGCGTACCGCAATGGCGATATAGCGCGCGCCCGCGACCAGCGATTCACGAACCATCAACCCGGTCTTGGCGGAACTACGTTCGTTCGCGTATTCCATCACCCGTACCGTCATCTCAAAGTCGCCTTCATATGCACCCTGATGCAACATGTGGAACCGGCCATCATAAGTTCTCCACAAACTCTCGCCCTGCCCATAGATGAATAATTCACCATTGTTGACCAGCGCTTGACCAACGCCGCTGGCACTGCCAACCGGCGAATAAATCCATTTGCTGTCCAACGCGGCCGCGTCAAAGCTGTCACACTGATCGCTGCACGGCACATTCAGATCGACCGGCCCGGCGATATTGTTCGTATCATCGTCCAGCTCGTCGATCAGATCGCCGGTGTCTACCTGTGCCCACAGGGTGTGTCCCCCGGTAGGCGGCAACGAGACCACATAGGTCAACACCTTGGTCGAGTTGGGCGCCATCCCCACCACCCACTGCTTGGGCGAACTGCCATTTTTGGTGCCAATGCCCTGCTGTCCCTTGCGAACCGGCGCATAGTTGGGATCGATGTAAATATCCACCTCGAACGTATCGGTGATCGCGGCATTTTGCGTATTTTCAATCTCAACATTGATAAAGAACTGACCGCCTCCTTCAAGGTCTGCGGGGACAATGATCTGTTTGATCGTCAAATCGGGGGGCTTGATTGGTTCATAGATACCGATCTCTTGCTGCGCCACGATCGTGCCATTGGCCAACCGGCTGGACAAATATCCCTTGTACCGCTTTCCAAGCACAATACTGCCGCATTGATCCGAGAGATACTTGAAACTCGGAGACACACTGCCCGGCGAGGGCATCGACCACTCGGAAGCGCCGCCGGTTGTGGTCAGCGCAAAACCCAGGTAGGTAGAATGGTTGCAGTTATCGGTCCACCAGATTTCATAAGGCCCGCCGCCATCATTGTGATTGAACAATTTGACCGTGCCATTGGGAATTTCATCTTGAGGCCAGCGATCCCGCTCTGGTGCGAGAATAATGTACGCACTGGTGGGGGTCGACGTCGGCGTGGGCGTATTGGTGGGCGTGGCCGTCGGCGTCGAAGTTGACGTCGCTGTTGGCACCGCCGTCGAGCCGCCGCCGCCCGGCGTCCCGGTGATCAATTGGGGCGGGCCACCGATCGATATGGTGGAAAAAGTTGGCGGCGCCACCGCCCCCATGCCCACCTGGATACCTTCGTTGATCATGATCGCTTCACCGGTCAACAGAACGCCATCAGGCACCACCAGGGCAATAATCGGATCGATGGGCACCCAGCGATAAGAAACCACCACCTTGACCGGCAGTCCGGGCAAACTGGGGTGGTCTATTTCTTCCGGGTCTTGGAGCGAAGGGAATCCCCACACCTCAACGCCAAAAAAGCCGCCTTCACCAATGTTATTCCATCCCGAATCATACATGTAACTGGCGTCGACGTCTGTATGCCCGGCCGGGTCGGCAAAACCAAGCGCGGTATGGAGCACACGGAGACCCATCGCCTGCGCATGCACATGCTCGCGGATCAGCTGTGTACGCCTGAGTTCCCAGTGTGCTTGCGATTCGTTGGGATAGGCCGGAGTGCCCGGATTATCACCAACCTGGAGCATTTTGCCCTGTGCTTCACTGTACGTGATCGGCGGCTGATACGTCGTCGCATAGCGCGCGCCTTCACGCGCCGCGTGCTGAACCGCGAGGTAGGCCTGGAACAAAAACGCCCCCTCGATGATGCTGAACAAAATCATCAGCAGCGCGGGCAAAATAAGCGCAAATTCGACCAATCCTTGTCCTTTGATTTTGTGCAATTTCAACATGCACGCCTCCTTGTGCCAACGCCTGTACCAACCGGCCAAATGGCAAACATTCCTTTTCAAACCGCCATAATCTCGTGGTATTCATTAGTGTGTTTCATTTCGGTTATAGGGTACATCAAGCGCCCACAAGGGGCCATGCTGCCAAACCATCAACTCGTTTGAAACACACTCTTATTATACATGAGGGAACAATTGGAAACAATAGGATTGTGGTACCACAACGCACGGGGTCGGCCACAAGGCTGAAACAACAACCAGCCATCGGTGCCAAAATGCGCCGATGGCCGGTTATCACGAGTCCGCCAACGTTTGGAAACGTTGGCCGGGTTGATTATGCTTCTGGAATTTGTACAGTCACCCGCGTGCCGCGGCCAAAGCCGCTGTCGATGTGCAGCGTGCCGCCCAACATCTGAATACGCTCCATCATTGTCGCAATACCGATCGTTTTTTGGGCGTCTGTTGTCGCCAGCGCCTCATCGACATCAAAACCAACGCCGTCGTCCTCGATAATGGTTTCCACCACGCCGCTATCGAGCCGGAGCGACACCATCACCCGCGAGGGGTTGGCGTGCGTGGCGGCGTTGTTCATAAACTCTTGAACGGCCCTAAAAATGGTCACTTCGTTATAAGAGGCCAGACGACGCTCTTTGCCGGCAAACGAAAACTCGGCGGGGATGCCTGTCTTATCGCTCCAGGTGCCCATATAGCGCTTTAATGTGGGCACCAGACCGAGATCATCCAACATCATCGGGCGAAGGTCAGAGATAAACGAGCGTGTTTTTTGAAACGTTGTATTGACCGATGCTTTCAGGCTTTCCAATTCCTCCTGCGCTTTGGCCGGGTCTCGCTTGAAAAGCCGCTGGCAAATCTCGGCCTGCAAGATCAAGTTGGTCAATGACTGGGCCGGGCCGTCGTGCATCTGTCGCGCCAGACGCTCTTTTTCAATTTCCTGCGCTTCGATGATCCGCACGACCATCGACTGGGCCGGCGTAAACTCGGTGCTGCCTGTTGATGAAGACCCCGCGCTCGCTTCTTCGATCTGGGACAACACGCCGATCACGCGCTCTAACAATTCTTGATACCTGTGCAAACTGTCGCGTTTGCCTTGCAGGTTTTCAAGCTGCCCGGTCATCAAAAAAAGCCGTCCCTGTGTCCTTTGCGCCGCCGTATAGATGCTTTGAATGTCTGCGCGCGGCACCGTGTCGATATTGTTTTCTACCTGGCGCAAGCGGTTGGTGATCTCGGCGCTTTGCCGCTCCATATTTTTCACTTCGACGGAACTTTGCCCGACCATCATCTCGATCTCGCGCAGTTCCACGGCGATCTGTTCATTCTCTGCACGGCACTCGTCCAGGAATTGCTGGATTTGGCTCTGTATTTCTTCTGACACCTGGTTACTCCTTCAAATCCTCTGGCTGCCCGGCCTCATTGGGACGTATCTTGCAGCCGCACCCACCCCTTGCGCAAGGCATAGATCGCAGCCTGCGTGCGGTCGTTTACGGCCAATTTGCGCAAAATAGAGGTCATGTGGTTTTTTACGGTCTGATGACTGATCCCCAGCCGCAGCGCAATTTCTTTATTGCTCATCCCGCGAGTGATCAATTGCAAAATTTCCATTTCGCGGCCCGAAAGGGGCATAAACATATCTTCGGCGCCTTCCCAAAACGCGCCCAGTTCCTTAAAGCGTTCCTGAATCCAGTGCGCCAATTCCGGCTTGCTCAGAACATTTTCCTCGATGACGTACAGCCCCTGGCTGACCTGGTGAATCGCATCGAGCAACGTTTCTGCGGTCACGTCTTTGGGATAATATGCCGCTGCGCCGGCACGAATTGCGTGAAAAACCTGATTTTCGTCATGATAGGCGGTGAGCATAATGATCGCGATATTGGGCAATTCGGCCCTGAGATGACGCGCAACCTGCATACCGTTCATCGTCGGCAGGTTGATGTCGAGCAAGATGACATCTGGCACCAACTCGTGGGCCAGTTCCAACGCCTGTTCGCCGTTTTCCGCAGCGCCCACCACACACAAACTGGGCGCGCTTTCCAACACACGTCGAAGCCCCTGTCTGAACAGAGGGTGGTCGTCTACAATCAAAACTCGAATCTGTTCTGCCGACGACATGTTTGCTTCCCTTTGTGTATAGGTCTGGACAAATCATCACCAACCACGAGCAATATCAGTATACCACAAGGCCATAGGTTTGCCAACTATGATTTTCCAAGTTTCAAACGGGTTAAAGGATTGTAGCATAGCCCCTCGTTGACGCTTTACAGACCATCCAAATGAAACACCCCCCACACGAACCGCCCAGGCCCAAGATTGCCAGTCCCTCCCAGGCGTGATATAATCCCTGAACTCTAGCCAACAGAAATCGAGGGATGGCGATGACTACAATTCGCATTGTATTGGCCGACGATCACAAAGTGGTGCGCGAAGGCACACGTCGTATGTTAGAGCACGAACCGGACCTGAGCGTCGTCGGCGAAGCCGAAAACGGCCGGGTGGCGCTCCAGATGATCCACGACCTCAAACCGGACGTCGCCGTCCTCGACGTGCGCATGCCCGAACTGAACGGCATCGAAACGACCAAAGAAATCAAAAAAGCGTATCCCCAGGTACGCATTCTCATTTTCACCGCCCACGAAGACGATCGCTACGTCTTTCCCTTGCTCGACGCCGGCGCAAACGGCTATATTCTCAAAACGGCCGGGCAGCGAGACCTGGTCAAAGCAATCCGCGACGTTTACCGTGATGAAACCGCGCTGCACCCCTCGGTAGCCAGACGTGTTGTGCAGCGACTGACCCGCCAAAACCGCAACCAGTCCACAAGCACGGTCGATGCGCTGACCGAACGCGAGACCCAGGTGCTACAAGCCATCGCCAAAGGATGGAGCAACAAGCAAGTTTCCGAAGCATTATGTATCAGCCCGCATACCGTCCAGGTACATTTGAGCAGCGTCTTTGCCAAACTCGGCGTCAAAAGCCGCACCGAAGCCGTCCTGCATGCCATCCGGCGCGGCCTGGTCGATGTCTGGCAAGAAGGAGATACGCCGTGACCCGACTCAGCCTGCGCCAATCGATAACGGTGTGGGCGCTGATTCCGATGGCGATATTCAGCCTGATCATGTTGACCTTTTCCATCGCCTGGACCTGGCGCAATGTGGTGACGGTGGTCAACGAACGCAACGAAAAACTCGCCCAGGTATCCGCCATCGCCTTGCGCGGGCACGCCAAACAGCCGCCGCCAAACGCTGGAGAAATCTGCCAATCCCTCGATCACCAATCCAAACAGATCAGAGGCACACTGTACATCGTCAGCGGCAACGGCCAAATCGTTTGCGCCTCATCCGGCGCCAGGTTGACGATTGGCATGACCCTGGAAAACGATCTCCGCTCATTGATCGCCCCAGATCGCGCCGCCAGCCTCTCATCCACTCTGGGCGACAGCCCATACATCGCCTCTGCCGCGCCGATCGCCGACACCCCCTGGACAGTCCTGCTTGAGGAATCCCGCGCCAACGTCTTTGCCCCCACCTACTCGTTCCTGATCGCAATGTCCACGCTAATGTTCGCCCTCCTGGTCTTTGCCTTTCTCATCCTGTGGTTCGGCATCCAGCGCATCGTCGAACCATTATCGGCCGTAACCGCCCAGGCCGAGCGCGTGGCCGCCGGGCACACCTTCATCCCACCAGATGTCAGCGGCCCCGTCGATGTCGAAGCATTGGTCACAGCCTTCAACCACATGGTCACCCGGCTGCGCCGACAACGCGACACGCTCCACGATTACGCGACCCGCACCCTGCACAGCCAGGAAGAGGAACGCAAACGCATCTCGCGCGACCTGCACGACGAAACCGCTCAAGACCTGGTTGGATTGATGCAACGCATCGATCTGTGCCGCCTGCAAGCCGGCGAAAACCCACAATTGATCCCGGCGCTGGACGAACTGGCCGATCTGACATCGAACACGCTGCTTGGCGTGCGACGGATGAGCCACGCGCTGCGCCCCCTGATCCTGGAAGACCTGGGGCTGGTCGCCGCCCTGCAAACGATCACCGAAGACCTGGGCCGGCAACTCACCGACGCTCGCATCTCGTGCCAGGTCATCGGCGACGAACGCCGGCTGCCCCCGGAAACCGAACTGACCGCCTTTCGCATCGTCCAAGAGGCGCTGACCAACGTCCGCAAGCACGCCAGGTACGCCAGTTGGGTCTATGTCACCGTCCAGTTCCAACCCGACCTGCTCCAGGTCAGCGTCGAAGATGATGGGCCGGGCTTTCGCCTGACGCAAAGCGATGTACGCTCGAACAGCGACCACCTGGGCTTGCTCGGCATGAAAGAACGCGCCGAGTTATTGGGCGGCATGCTCGACATCCACAGCCAACCCCGTCAGGGCACCCGCGTCACCCTGACCCTGCCCTTGACCTGAGCGCCAAAGGAGTCTGATATGACCAGGCAAACCATCGACATTATTGTCAACGACGAAAAAAAGCGCATCTGGGTCGAGCGCCAAACCACCCTGTTGGACATCTTGCGCGACCAACTCGGCCTCACCGGAACCAAAAACGGCTGCGGTCAGGGGCACTGCGGCGCATGCACGGTCATTGTCGACGGCCAAGCGCGCCGCGCCTGTCTGGTGCGCGGCCGGCGTCTGGTTGACGGCATGCGCGTCGAGACCATCGAAGGACTGGCGCAAGACGCCGCCGATGGCAGCGTCAAACTGCACCCGCTGCAACAAGCCTTTATCGAGCAAGGAGCGGTACAGTGCGGCTTTTGCACCCCCGGATTCATCATGGCCGCCAAGGCGCTGCTCGACGCCAACCCGCACCCCAGCGATGACGAGATCAAAAAGGCACTCCAGGGCAACCTCTGCCGCTGCACCGGCTATGCCGGCATCATCCGCGCCGTCCGCCAGGCCGCAGGCGCGCCGCCGCCGCCGCCGATGCAAAGCGCCCGCCCACTCCAGGTGATCGGACGCGCCATACCTCGCCCCGACGCCCTGGCCAAAGTCACCGGTGCGGCGCGGTACACCGCCGACCTTGAGGCCGCCAAAATGCTCCATGCCGCCGTGCGCCGCAGCGACCACCCGCACGCAATCGTGCGCGCGATCGACATCGCGCCGGCCGCAGCGATCGCCGGCGTGGTGCGCGTCCTCACCGCCGGCGACATCCCCGGTGAACACAAGCACGGCCTGATCCGTCGTGACTGGCCGGTGCTGGTCGGCGTAGGCGAACGCGCCCGCTATCGCGGCGACGCCCTGGCCGTCGTCATCGCCGAAACGAAAGAGCTGGCCCGCACCGCCGCCGAAGCGATTCACGTTGACTATGAACTGCAACCGGTGATCGACTCGCCGCAAACGGCCTTTGCCGAAGGCATGCCGGCCCTTCACGACGGCGGCAACCTGATGCACGAAATCCGCTTTGGCAAAGGAGATGTCGCACAAGGCTTTGCGCGCGCCGATCTGGTCATGGAACACACCTGGCGCACCCCAACCCAAGAACACGCTTTTATCGAACCGGAAGCGGCCCTGGCCGTGCCGGGCGCCGATGGCCGGATCACCGTTTTCGTCGGCTCGCAAATCCCCTTCCAGGATCGCCGCCAGATCGCCGAATCGCTGGCTCTGCCGGAAACCAAAATTCGCGTCGTGGGCACAGTCGTCGGCGGCACGTTTGGCGGCAAAGAAGACATAGCTGCGCAAATCCACGCAGCATTGGGCGCATACCATACCGGACGTCCGGTCAAACTGGTTTTTACCCGCCGCGAGTCGATGGTTTTTCATCCCAAGCGCCACGCCACAACGATCCGCCTCAAAACCGGGATGCGCCGCGACGGCACGCTGCTGGCCGTGCAGGCCGGCATCGACGGCGATACCGGCGCGTATGCCAGCCTGGGGCTGCCGGTGATGACGCGCGCGGCCACGCATGTCGCCGGCCCTTATGACCTGCCCCACGTGCAGATCGTCTCCCGCGCCATTTATACCAACAACTCGCCGGCGGGGGCTTTTCGCGGCTTTGGCGTGCCGCAAGCCTCCTTTGCCGTCGAGCGGCAGATCGACCTGATGGCGCGCGAACTGGGACTCGACCCGGTCGAGGTGCGACGCAAAAACTTGGTCCGGCCAGGCAGCGAAACCGCGACCGGCCAACTTTTGCGCGACGAGATCGGCATGCTCGAATCCTTTGATCTCGTCATCGCCGAGGTCGAAAAACTCGGCGGCTGGCAAGTGATTCAAACCCAAAACAAGCGCCGCGCCTGGGGACTGGCCTGCGCGTACAAAAACGTCGGCCTGGGCGGCGGCCTGCCCGATCGCGCAGCGGCGTACATTGAGGTCCAAGACGACGACCGCCTGTGGGTGGGCATCGGCGCGGCCGAGGTGGGGCAAGGATTGGTACAGATCGCGGCGGCGATGGCGGCCGAGGTGCTTGGCATCCCCATCGACCGCATCGACGTGACCGTCGCCGACACCGACCTGACTCCCGACTGCGGCCCGACCACCGCCTCGCGGCAGACATATATCACCGGAAACGCCGTGCGCACCGTGGCCCAAAACCTGCGCGACCGGTTGCTCGCTCAAACCGGCCTGGCCGAGTTCGATTTTGACCTCGCCATCCGGCAGGCGCGGCAGAGCGGCCTCTCGCTGCGCCAACAGGGCGTCTATACGCCGCCCACCACCCAGGCGTTGGGGCGCCCCGGCGACATGCACTTTGCGTTTGGCTATGCCACACTCGCCGCCCAGGTAAAAGTCGATCTCGAAAGCGGCGAGACAAAAGTGCTCAAACTGATCATCGCCCAAGACGTGGGCCGGGCGCTGAACCCGCTGGGACTGCGCGGCCAGCTCGAAGGCGGCGTGGTGATGGGCATGGGCTATGCGTTGCAAGAAGAAATGATTTTTGAAAACGGCGAGCTGAAAACGCCCACCCTGGCCCAATACCGCATCCCGCGCATCGATCAGACGCCCGAAATCATCCCCATCTTGGTCGAATGTGAGGACCCGAACGGCCCGTTCGGCGGCAAAGGCGTAGGCGAACTATCGCTGATCCCGGTCGCGCCGGCCATCGCCAACGCCATCGCCAACGCCACGGGCGCCCAACTGTTCGAGCTGCCCGCGACGCCGGAACGAGTGTTGGCGGCGATGAGACAATCCGCCAACCCGAATTGAGATAAAATATGAAACATCTCGCCATTCCTCGTCCATTCCTCAAGTGGGCCGGTGGAAAAAGGCAGCTGCTGAACGACCTGCTCGAACGCCTGCCGCTGCAATTTGGCAATTACCACGAGCCATTTGTCGGCGGCGGCGCGCTGTTTTTCAAACTGTACCGGGAAAACAAGATTCAGCACCAGGCGTTTATTGCCGACCTCAACGCCGAACTGATCGACGCTTATCTGGCGGTCCGCGACTGCGTCCACGACGTCGCCGCGCTGTTGTCCGGCTATCCGCACGACCAGGACTTTTATTACGACCTGCGCGCCCAAGACCCCTGGGCAATGAGCCTTGCTCATCGCGCGGCGCGGATGATCTATCTCAACAAAACGGGCTATAATGGGCTGTATCGCGTCAACCGCCAGGGTCGATTCAATGTGCCCTTTGGACGGTACAAATCGCCCCGGTATTGCGATGTCGAGAACCTGAATGCGGTTTCGCTGGCCTTGCAGAACGCAAATATCCGGCGCGCCTCTTTTGAAACGACGCTGGATCGCGCCCGGCCGGGCGATCTGGTCTACTTTGATCCCCCTTATGCCCCACGCTCGGCCACCGCCAACTTTACGGCGTATCAAGCGCACGGATTCCGAGAGCGCGACCAACTCGAATTACGCGACCTGTGCGTCGAATTGACCCGGCGCGGCGTATATGTCATGCTCTCCAACTCGGCCACCGAGTTGATCCAAACCCTGTACGATCGCCCCAAATTTACGATCCACCACGTTCAGGCCGGCCGCGCGATCAACAGCAACGCCAGGCGACGGGGCAAACTGGCCGAGTTTGTGGTGACAAATTACTAGACTTGGAAATCTCGACTTTTGTGCTATACTCTGTGGCGACTTTGGCCGGGCCAAGTTGTAATGGCAAAAACTTGCACTAACCGAAAGGAGAACGAGAAGCACAAGGGAAAGCAAAGAAGCGGCATCACAACCTGGCTGCGCAATCGCTTCTTTTCTTTCTATTGTTCCTCTCTGGTGACAGCTATGGACATTCCGGCAATTGAACAAGCATTGGGCCTGTGTTTTGACAACAAAGAATTACTTCAACGTGCGCTAACACATCGCTCTTATCTCAACGAAAACCGCGACTATCCATTCGGCGACAACGAACGCCTCGAATTCTTGGGCGACGCAGTGCTCGATTTCATGATCGGCGAGTACCTCTTTCACCGTTTCCCCGATCAGGCCGAAGGCATATTGACCAGTTTGCGCGCGGCGCTGGTGCGCACCGAGGCGCTGGCCGAGTTTGCCACCCAGATCAACCTGGGCGATCACATTTTACTGGGGCACGGCGAGCAGGACAGCGGCGGACGTGAGCGCCCGGCCGTGCTATGCGGCACATTCGAGGCCCTGGTTGGCGCATTGTACCTGGATCGCGGGCTAGAGCAGGTGCAAAATTTCATCATGCCCATCTTTGAACCGGCCCTGGATCGAATTTTGCAGAACGAATCGCACAAAGACGCCAAAAGCGTGCTGCAAGAATTGAGCCAGGCCTATCTGGGATACACCCCCCGTTACCACACCATCGACACACATGGCCCCGATCATGACAAGGAATTTGTGCTCTCGGTCACGATCAACGGCGTCATCTATGGGCGCGGGTGCGGGCGCAACAAGCAAGCCGCCGCCCAAGCCGCCGCCGCCGAAGCGATGAACAACCTCAACGCGCTGCTCAACGCGCCGGTGGTGCATGTGCCCGATAGCGCGGAATTTGACGTCAACGACCTGATCGAAAAACCCGACTTATAGCAACGTCGATTTACCTCGAAATTGCTATAAATCGGGCTATGCCCGGCAATTGCTTGTTTCTAGCTCTGCCCCGGAAACCCCAGCGCCTACTTGATCAACCCAACTCGCACCTCGCGGAAACGAGCCGGCGCAGCGCCGTGCCCGGTATGTGCAACCTGGCCGGGCTGGCCTTTGCCGCAATTGGGCGTACCCCACACCGTCCAATGATCGGCGTTACAGATCGCGTCGCAATGTCCCCAAAACTGCGGCGTGATGCCGGTATAAGTGGCATTCTTGTACATCTGACCCAACTTGCCGTTTTTGATCTGGTAGGCCAACTCGGTGCCAAACTGGAAATTGAGCCGTTTGTCGTCGATACTCCAACTCTTGTTGGTTACCATGTAAATACCGTCGTCCGTATCGGCGATCAAGTCATCGAACGCCCAATCGCCCGGCTGGAGGCTGATATTGGTCATTCGGATCAGGGGAATGCGATTCCACCCATCGGCGCGCATCGCGCCGTTGCTGCGTAGAGGCGCGTCTGGGCAAAGGCGGTGTAACCGGCTGGCCGTCTCGCGCGAGGTGAGATAACCGACAAAAAGGCCGTTTTTGACAATGTCGGTGTGCTGCGCGGGCACGCCCTCGTCGTCATACCCAAAAGTGCCCAGCCCGCCCGGCGTCGTCGCGTCTGCGGTCAGGTTGACAATGTCCGAACCGTAACGAAAATTACCATATTTTTCCGGCGTCAAAAAACTGGTGCCGGCAAAGGCCGCTTCGGCGCCAAACACGCGGTCGAGTTCAATGGGGTGACCGCACGACTCGTGAACCTGGAGCGCCAGCTGCGGACCATCGAGGATCAGCGTGGTCACATCGCTGGGGCACTGCGGCGCACTGAGCAGCGCCACCGCCTCCTGGCCCATTCGCCGCGCGTTACCGGCCAAATCCCACTTTTGGACAAACTCCCAACCGGCCGTGCCCTGGTGGCGACCAAACGAGTTGGGAAAAGAGCGTTTCTGCATCTCGCCTTGCGCCACGGCCACGGCGACAACGCCCAGGCCGCTCTCGATGATCTCTTGCTCGATATAACTGCCCTCGGTGCTGGCAAAGGTCTTACGCTCCTTGATAAAGGTCAGCGACGATGTAGCCACCGCAACGCCCCGCACCGCGCGAGCCTCGCGATCGGCGTCCAGCAACAGCGACACCTTGTCGTTCAGCGGCACATCAAAGGGATCGATCTCGACCGGCGTCCGGTAACGGCCCACATGCGCTTCGGGCGGCCCCAAATCCACATCCTCGTCCTTGGTCAGCGCACTGGCGCGGGCAATCTGCACGGCCAGCGCCGTCACGCGATCGATCTCTTGCCGCGTCACCCGGTGGCTGCTGGCAAAACCCCACGCGCCGTCGGCGACGACGCGCACGCCAAAGCCTTGCGAATTGTTGAGCGACATTTGCTGCACCACGCCATTCTTGACCACAATACCTTGCGTGTCGCGGCTGATGATCCGAATATCGGCATACATCGCCCCCTTGACTTGAGCCAAATTCAAAGCACGATCCGTAAATTCGCGCATCATTACTCTCCTTTGTGGTTTTGGTTTTCTGGACGTTTTTCAGCGACCGCTTAGAATTCCGTCGCCCCGGTAAACGTAAAGCCGTCGATCTTGGCCGCGGGCGCGCACACCCCCAGACCGCCACCAAAGCCCACCCTGATCAACCTGGTCTTTTGCCCCAACATCGTCGCGTGCGCCAGTGCCTTCAGGATGCTTTGCGTAAAACGCATGTTTTTGACCGGGCGCGTGATTTTGCCATTTTCGATCAAAAAAGTGCCGTCGCGGGTCATACCGGTAAGCACGGTCTTGACCGGATGAACGGGGTTGGTATAGTGAAAGCGCGTCACCCAGATGCCGCGTTCGGTCGAAGCCACCATCTCTTCTTTACTGGCCTCGCCGGAGGCCATAAACAGGTTCATCGGCAGCGGCCCCATCGTATTCGGCGCGGGCAGGCTGTGCCCGGTCGAAACCCGCCCCGGCTCGCGTCCGGCGGTGAACGAATCGTACACCACGTTCCGGGCAACGCCGTTTTCGATCAACACCACTTTTTGCTTGGGCACCCCCTCATAGTCAAACGGCATCGCCATGCCGCGCGTATCATAAGCGTCATCCCACACGGTAATATTGTCGCCGGTGATCCTGGCTCCAAACCGGCCGCTCATAAAACTGCGCCCCTCCTGCACCGCAAGCGCGCCCAGGCCGAGATAGGCCAACGTGAACAACATCCCGGCCACCGCTTCCTCTTCGAGAATGACGGTATAGTCGCCCGGCTCCAGGTCGGTTGGATCCCGGCTGCGCAATGCTTTATCGACGGCGATGCGCCCCACCTCGGCCGGATCGATCTCGGTCACATCCATCGACGAGGCGCTGGCATAGCCGGAACTGTTTTTGCCCATGATCACCGTGACCAGGTTGGCAAATGTGCGGCAATGATAGGCCGACACACCCCGCGAGTTGGCGACCATAATTTCATCGACTGCGGTCGAAAACGCGCCCGAGGCGACCAGACCGTTCTGCCTTGCCATATCGCAAACCACGCCGACGCCCATCGCCCGATCTTGCGGCGTACAAGCTGCCGTCGCCCCGGCATAAGCGGCCATCTCTTCGATCAGCTGCGGGCCGGGCAGCGATACGAAATCAGGATTGTCCTGCTGGTATCGCGCCACCGTCTCGGCCGACTCGACGATTTTTTTGAGCGACGCTGCGCCCAGGTCGTTGCCCGACGCCACACCCACTTTTTTCCCCACGACGACACGCACGCGCACGCGGGCATCCGTCTCGGACACATTTTGGTGAATGTGATTGCCGGCAAAGCGCGTCAGCCGCTTATCGCCGCTCGTCACCAGCGCTTCGGTCTGATCGGCGTTGGAAAAAGCAAGCGCCTGCTGCGCGATCGCGGTCAAATTGTCTCTTCCTAACATCCCAGTTTCCTTTCTACCTCTAGTTGCCGAAAAACCCAAGATCAGCCAGTGACGCCAAGATTATCTTGTGTTTATGAATAACTATGGTGCTACCAGATGTTTTATTTCTTTGCGATCTCGGCATTCTCTGCGGTTGGCGGTTGTGCCAGAACTTGTTCAGCACGTTCCCAGGCCATTTGCCGCGCCGCCGCCATCCGGTTGGCAATCAATCCCGCCATCGCGCCGGCGCCGATGCCGTTGCCAATGTTGACCACGGCCATCCCCGGCGCGCAACTTTGCAGCATCGAATAAAGCGCGGCGACCCCCTGACCGCCCAGACCGTAGCCCACCTGCGTCGGCAAACCGATCACCGGCACATCGGCCAGGCCAGACACCACCGACGGCAGCGCGCCATCCATGCCGGCGGCGACAATGAGCACATCCACCTCGTGTTCCTCGAGCATCTGCCGCAGCGGGTCAAACAAGCGATGCAGCCCGGCCACGCCGACATCGAACGTGGTATACACCGCACAGCCCATCTCTTTACACAACATCGCCGCCTCTTCCGCCGCCGGCACATCCGAAGTGCCGGCGGTGAGAATGCCCACCCGGCCGCCGGTTCGAGGCCGGGCAAAACCCGGCTTGCTCAACACCGCTGCCCGCGCCGAGGCATACCACTCGAAAGCGGCACCGGCATCGAACTCGCGGTGCAGCCCGGCTTTTAATTCTGGCGACACGCGGCTGAGAATGGCCCGCCCGTTCTTTGCCAAAAAAATCCCGGCGATCTTGAGCGCGTGCTCTAATGTCTTGCCTTCGGCCAGAATCACCTCCGGCACACCCTTGCGCCTGGCGCGATTCAAATCAGGAGTCACAAAATCATGTCGTTCAGTCATCGGCGTCCAACACCTCGTTCAGACTTCCACTGCGAAACCCTGCCATATCCAGGGCAATATACACATATCCAAGCTCTTTGAAATGCGCGACGATCTGCGCCCGCGCGCCGCCGGACATAATCCTATCCATGTCGGTCTCTAGCGCCTCGATCCGCGCCACGGGCCAATGATCGCGCACCCGAAGTTGGCGCAAGCCAAAAGCCCGGCGCAAAAAATTCTCCGCCGCATCGACGCGCGCCAGACCGGCCGCGCTCAACGGGGTGTGGTACGGAAACCGCGAAGCCAGACAAGCCATCGACGGCGCGTCCCACGTCGGCAACCCCATTTCCCTGGACAGCGCGCGAATCTCGTCTTTGCCCAATCCGGCCTCTTGCAGCGGCGCTTTGGCCCCGGCCTCTTGTGCCGCGCGCGCGCCGGGCCGAAAATCGCTCTGGTCATCGACGTTGGCCCCGTGAACAATGTGCGCCAACCCCTGTTCGTCGGCGATGGCGCGCAGGCGGCGCATAATGCTGCGTTTGCAAAAATAACAACGCTGCGGCGAATTGGCGCTGAAATCGGGGTCATTGAGAATATCCGAGTCCAGCACCAAATGCCACGCGCCGATTTGCGCCGCCAACTCGGCGGCGCGCCCGCGCTCGATCGTCGGGTGAATCGCCGACTCGATCGTCACGGCCAGCGCCTTGTCGCGCCCCAGCGTCTCGACGCACATTGCCAGCAGCAGCGTGCTGTCGACGCCGCCGGAAAAAGCCACCACCACGCTGCCCAACTCGGCAATACGTTGGCGCAAAACACGAGACCTGGCTTTCAAACGGTCATGTTTCATAAACATACTCCGTGATACACACCCGCTATGGCGTTTTGACCACCGGCGTGGGCGTGGCCTTGGCCCCCCACGGGCCATCCGCTTCCACCTGCACCTCGATCCACTTGGGGTCGGCGCGGTTGTTGACGATCTCGACATCCTCGTGGATCAAACCCAGCCAAAACGGCGTCGGATTGCGCGGCGGCGCCTGGTTGATCACCACACTGCCCGTCACCATCACCCGCTTGCCCGGATCGAGATAATAGAATGTTTCATCGCCATTTTGCACGGCGCGCAACTCGCTGAATTTGCCCAGACTCCAACGCCACATATAGTCGCCGAGCGGACAATTGTCAAAGCCCATTCCCAGACGAAACGCACCAGAGCTGGTCCAGCCACCCAGCGTGGCAAAGTTCCATTCGGTCGTATACTGCGTGCCCGACTCGGGGCCAATGGTGCGAATCGGTGTTTTACCATAGTTTTCGACCGTCGCCGTAAAGTACAATGTACCGCCCAGCGGGACGGTCACATCCGATACCTCCCATTCCAGGCCGACGATGGTCGCCATAGGCACGCCACCGTCCACGATCTCGAGCGTGTCGGTGACGGTGACTTTGTTGCCCACCGCATCCTCGGCCGTCGCCACCACGATATAAGCGCCATCCGGCGGGGGTTCGGCCCCCTCGTCGACGCCGCCGGAATAGTTGTGGTAAAACGGCCCGGCCTTGCCCGGTCTGGCTGGCCCCTTGGGATCGCCGATCGGATATTTGCGTCCCTCATCATTGAGCAAATACACCAACACTTGGGCGTCCTTGTTGACCAGGTACGAAATATTGACCCGGTCGTTCACCCCGTCGCGATTGGGCGTAAACAGGTGGCGATCGAGGGCAAAACCCTGCAATTCGAGCGGCGTTGCGTCGGCTTGAGCAACGACAAAATCATATTCGACCGTCGCCGTGCGCCCGCGCGCGTCTGTGGCCTCCAAGACCAGCTTGTACGTACCGTCCGACAAAACCCGGTCCTGCCGGAAACCGCCGACCTCGATGGGAATGACGCCGCCAAAATCGACGCGGTACGGACGCCCGCCCACCGTGCGCGAACGTTCGCGCTGCTTGCGAAAATAATACCGCGCGCCGCTCTCATCCTCAAAATAGATCGACAACGTCGCGTTGCGCGCCAGCTTGTACTCGATGCGCGTGACGTCGCTTTCGCCGTCGGCATTGGGCGTAATTGTCGTATCAGAGACAGAAACGTCGTAAATCAACGGTCTGAATACACATCCGGCGGCGGCGCCCAAAACCAAAAACAGCCCGATCACCCATCCTATTCGCAGCGTCTTCAAGAAAAACCTCCATCGGCAGTCTTGCCCAACCATCCGGCGCTCTACTCTTGAACCCTGATCTCGCCCAACTCAATGTACGCGCCCAACTCGTTCCCTTGCCCATCGAACACCGTCTGGCGCTCCTCACCCCGGTAAAACCCGGCGATCACGCGGTACACCCCCGGCGGCGCGTCCGGCGGCACAAAAAACGCCCGCCGGTCGATCACCGTTTCAGCCGGCTGCCACCAGTTGGTCATCGCTGCGCCAAACTGCGGCGCGCCGTCGGTGCCGTTCACATAAACGCCCTCTGGCGAGAGAAATTGGACAAAAATATCGTACCGTTGCTCGATGTCGTGCATCGCCGTGCAGTGAAATTCGAGCCAAACCGCCTCTCCGGCCCGCACCCGGCGCGGCGTCAGCCCCCAGGCCGACATCGCCATGCCCGCTTGCCAGCGATAATCCACCAGCGTGAGCGGCATTTCGTCCGGCGGATACAGATAGTGATACACCTCGTACCCCCCGCCCACCCAGTCGACAAAATAGCGGTGCAAATGCGCATTAAGCGCCAGTTCCATCTCGCGCCCCGAATATTCGGGCGGGATATGCACGCGATCCACGATCAGACTCAGGCGCGTTGCCTTCTCGGACAATATCTGCGGCAGCACGGCCAAATCCCTGGTTTGCACCGGCGAGACCCAATAATGGGTAAACGACCCTTTGAAATAACTGAGCAGCGCGTCCAGATGCACGTCATTGGACACGGTGACGATGATGCGCCGTTCGCCCTGACCGCGATTGACCACATCGGCGACCTGGCGCAGCTCGGCCGGGTTGATCCCCGGATAACCGGCCACGGCTGTCGGCGCCTGCCACAGCAAAACAACCACCCCGACAACCAGGATCAAGGTCAAAGCGCCGCCCAGCCGCGCCGCGGCCCGCTTTTTCCGCAAACTCGAAACGAGCGCCGCCGCCGCGCCGGCCGCGCCGATCGCCGGCAACACCGGAATCCAGCCATTCACATAAATCTGTTTCAGATGAACGGCCACCGGCCCATGCCACCACAACATATCAAAATGAGCCGGCCGCCAGCGCAAAAACTGCTGCACCAGCGGCGAACGGGCATAGGCAAACAAGTTGCGCCAGTCGGTCGCGCCGACGACATACGAAGTGTCGGACGTGGCGGCCACCACTTGAATCGCTGCGCTGACCAGAATCAACGCCCCAACCAGCGCCCGCCCGGCCCGGCCCGGCGGGCAAAGCGCCTGGGCAACCGGCAAAAACAACAGCGGGATGATCGGCGCAAAAAAGCGCGAACCCCAGACCAAACCGCCATGCCAATTATCATAGATACTGTAGCCCAGCGAGTACATTACAAACAAAGACAATGTCAAAACGGCCTCGGTGCGCCGTTTTCGCCACAATCGCCGCCAGCCGGGAAAGACGAGCAGCAAGATGGGTGAAAAGAAAAACAGCCCCCGCCCGGCGCCAAAAGTCAACCCAAACAATCGATATGGCATCTGCGCGACGCCTTGCTGCTTGACAAAACGCTCCACAACGTTCACCGCGCTGGTCCCTCGACGCAGCGCAAAGGCGGCAACAATCAACCCCAGGCCCAGGCAGCCAATGATGACCAGGGCCAGCAACCGTCGCCGGCGCGCGCGCCGGGAAACGCCCGCCTCGAACAAAAAGGCCAACGCCAGCGCCGGCCACGCCAACGCAGAGGTGATCTTGGTAAATAATGACAAAACCAGACCTACCAACGTCAAGACCAGCCAGATGACGCGGCGCGTTTGACGCCAACGGACAAAGCCCAGCACCGAGACCGTCAACAGCAACGCCAGCAAAGGTTCGCGGAAAAAAGTCCGGCTGTAAGGCCAGGCGATCGTCGCCAGGCCATAGCACAACGCCGCCCACACCGCGCCGCCGGTCGAATGCCCGCCGGCGAGGAGCAAAGCGTACAACACCGCCGCCGTCATCGCCGTCGTCAACAAGTTCAAGGCCATCACCGTCTGAATGTTGCCCAGCCAGCGACAATGAACGGCCAGCCAATAAAGCGGAGCGGCCAGAAGCGACAAGAACGGCTCGACGCGGCCCACAATGTTGTGATAGCGGGCAAAACCCAGTTGCGGCGTTTGGATCGAGTGCGTCTGCACCAGGCTTTCGGTCAGGCTAAACAGCGCCAATTCATCGATCGAAAAGAACAGCCCCCGAAAAGTGAGCGCATACACGCTGCATATCAAGATCACCAGCAGCCAGGCAATTTTGCGACCCTCTCGACCCAACATCACACCCTCGATCTGCAACATAGCCAATCATGATACCACACAACCATTGGCAAGGCAAAAAATCAAGTAAACATAAAATTGCCTCTGGACAATTTGACGGTCTTGATATACAATATGAAAAATAGATGAGCATATTCCGAGTCCGCTGAAAAAACTAGCCACCCTACAATTTATCAATGTCACTGCAAAGGCGCGTTTTTTGCGCCTGAAGCAACCTCCAAATATCGAAAATATATCCAAAGCATAGTACATTGGTGATTAATTTGTTTTTTCGCAGAGCCATGCAATGGGCGCGAGAGTTGAATGATGGGCAAAGACATACTTGACGAAGACCTGGTTAATCTGTGGGACAGATTGACCGGACATAGTTTTTTCGACACGCAAGAGACAACCGCCTCGCAAGACTATCCGTTGCTGCCGCTGCGCGATCAAGTCCTTTTTCCCAACGTGATCACGCCCTTGTTCATCGACCGCGACGTATCGGTCAAAGCGATCGAGATTGCGTTTACCCAAGATCGCTCGATGGTGGCGGTGACACAACGCCAGCCCGATCTGTCCATCGCCGAATTAAAAGACCTCTATACGATCGGCACCGAGTTCCAGGTCTCGCGCCTGCTCCACCTGCCCGATGGAACGACCAACATTTTGGCCAAAGGCAAACGGCGCGTTCGCCTGGAACAACTCGTCGAGTCCGAGGCATACCTGACCGTCAGGGCCAGACCACTCGCCGAACCACAGGTCAGCGGCCCCGGCGTCGAAGCCCTGATGCGAGCCGTGCTCGCGCTGTTTGAAAAATGCGTGCAATTGAACCACACGCTGTCCGAAGACGCCTATGTCTTTGCTATGAACATCGACGAACCGAGTTGGCTGGCCGATATGGTGGCCTCGTCGATCGAGATCAAACTGCAAGAACGGCAAGACCTGCTCCAGGAACTCGACCCGGAAGCGCGGCTCAAACAACTGAGCATCCTCCTCGCGCGCGAGTTGGACGTGTTGGAATTGAAAGAAAAAATTCACATTCAAACGCAGCAGCAAGTCGATCTTTCGCAGCGAGAATATTTTTTGCGCGAACAAATGCGCGTGATTCAAAACGAATTGGGCGAAGAGGACGTTCACGCGCAAGAAATGGCCAAACTGCGCGATAAAGTGAATGCCGCCCAAATGCCCGATCAAGTGCGTGAAAAAGCGCTACACGAAATCGACCGCCTGACCGGGATCATGCCCATGTCGCCCGAAAGCGGCATCATCCAGACCTACCTGGACTGGATTCTGTCCCTGCCGTGGCAAAACGCAACCACAGACAATCTGGACCTCGCCCAAGCCGAAACCGAGTTGGAATCCAGCCATTACGGGCTGCAAAAAGCCAAAGAACGCATCCTCGAACACATTGCCGTGCGCAAACTCGCCGCCGACAAGATGCGCAGCCCCATTCTCTGTTTTGTTGGCCCGCCGGGCACAGGGAAAACGTCGCTGGGCAAGTCGATCGCCCACGCCCTGGGGAGAAATTTTGTGCGCGTGAGCCTGGGCGGCATCCGCGACGAGGCCGAGATCAAGGGACACCGGCGCACATACATTGGCGCGCTGCCGGGGCGGATCCTCCAAACCATGCGCCGCGCCAAGAGCATCAACCCCTTGTTCATGCTCGACGAGATCGACAAACTGGGAATCGATTTCCGCGGCGACCCCAGCGCCGCGCTGCTCGAAGTGCTCGATCCCGAACAAAATCACGCCTTTTCAGATCACTATCTCGACCTGCCATACAACCTGTCCAGGGTCATGTTTGTCACCACGGCCAACATGCTCTCGCCCATCCCGCCCGCGCTGCGCGACCGCATGGAAGTGATCGAATTTAGCGGTTATACCGCCGACGAAAAACTAGAGATCGCCCGTCGCTTTCTGCTGCCCAAACAAAAGCAAGCACACGGCCTGGACAACGTCCAGATTGCCTTTTCCGATCAAGCGATCCTGGGCGTCGTCCACGAATACACCTATGAAGCCGGCGTCCGCAACCTGGACCGCGAGATCGCCAAGATCTGTCGCAAACTGGCCCGCCGTCTGGCCGAGGGCAAATCGATCCCGACGCGGGTGACGGCCAACTCGCTGCTCAAATACTTGGGCCCGCCCCAATTCGACAACTGGAAAGGGTTGACCAAAGACGAGATCGGCGTGGCCACCGGCGTCGCCTGGACCGAAGCCGGCGGCGATCTGCTGCCGATTGAAGTGGCCTTGCTGGAAGGCAAAGGCAACCTGACCCTCACCGGGCAATTGGGCGAAGTGATGCAAGAATCGGCGCAAACCGCGCTCAGTTGTGTACGCGCCTTGCTGGCCGCCCAAACCGGCGCCGCCAAACCGGACGTGGACAAATTCGACATCCACATCCACGCGCCAGAAGGGGCAATCCCCAAAGATGGCCCTTCGGCCGGCGTAACCATTGCCACGGCATTGATTTCGGCGCTGACCGGGCGCCCCGTCCGCCGAGATGTGGCGATGACCGGCGAGATCACCTTGCGCGGCCGGGTGTTGAGCGTCGGCGGGCTGAAAGAAAAAGTGTTGGCCGCGCACCGCGCCGGGATCAAGCGATTCATCTTGCCGGAGCGAAACAAAAAAGACCTGGTTGACGTACCATCCAAGGTACGCCAGGACATTGCATTTGTTTTTGTAGAATCCATAGCTCAAGTACTGGATCAGGCACTATTGCCCGGCCCAACACAAGCAAGCATTGCAAGGGGGTAAACGTGGACAAAACCGCACGCCAAAAACAAAACCTGACACACCTGGCAGCGATGCTATTCATCGTCGTGACACTGCTGTCTGGATGCGCGCCCGAAGACAAACGCCTTGATTTCAAACAAGTCTTGCCGGAAGAATGGTCGCATTACGAAACATACCGGCTGGACACCAACGCCAACGGCCAAAAAGAGTGGGTCATCCTCTACAACTTTGACAAAAAGGAAAAAGCCGCCTTTAGCCCCGTCGGCGGCGTCGTCTATCACGCCGAACGCGGCCGGCCGGCGGTCATCTATCCATACCCGCTCAAAGCGCCGGGATGGGAATTTTTGGGCACGGGCAAGTCCAGCATCGGACTCAAAGAGGTGCTCACCGGCGCAGCCGGCCCCGAGCTGGTCTTCAAAAGCGTCGACAGCGCCGGGACGACCACCCGCGTGGTGCTTTTCCACTGGCAAGACCACGTTACGGACCCAACGCTGCCGCCGGTTGCCAACGCCGAAACGGGACAATGGTACGATTGCATTGGAAAATTCGACGGCGCGGCGGGCGTCAGATTGGAACGAGACCGAGTCACCGTGTGGAAACCCGCCGAGGACCGCAGCCAATTGGCAATTCGCCGAGTCTATCTGCCCGTTCAAGGAAGCTATATGCAAGAACAAACGCTCATCGAACCGGGCGAGGTTTGCCTCGACTTTGCCTACGGACAGCCGCAAAACGTGGACAAATCGCCATACCCCGAAAAAGTGCTGATGGCCTTTTATCACAACTTTATAACCGACCAGGCCTATCAATATTTGACCAAAGACGCGCAAAAGGCCATGCGAAACCGCGCCGGCAATTGGGCCAACATTGCGCCATGGCCTCGCGCCACCGTGACCGGGATTTGCGTCAAAGAACTCAACTATAACCCCGACGCCGAAACCGTAGTCGAAGCCGAGCGGCAAATGCAAGCCCTCGCGGCCGTGTCCGTTCAGGCCACCACCGACGCCCTGGCGACGCGCCAGGCCTGCCCGCAGCCCGACACCACCTGCGCGCCGACGAACACGCCGGAAATCGTCAGCGAGCCGGTCCTCGTCATCGCCCGCGTCGAGTACCATCTCGAAAACCAAAAACAAGAAATGCGCCTGGGCTGGAAACTGGTCAAGATCAACAACAGCATGTGGCGCATCGATCAAGTCTCTGTTTTGCACTAGGAGCGTGCTGAAAAACCTCCCAGCGCATCCACCAACCGCCGAGATCGCCAAACCAATGGTGGATTTTTTCAGTGGATTCGTAATAGTTGATATAAAGAAAGGAACGAAACATGAAATGCCCAGAATGCGGAGCCCAAGTCGGCGCTGACGAAAAATTCTGTGGAAACTGCGGCGCGCCGGTCGAGGCCGGTGAACCGTCGCCGCCCACGGATGAACCGATCGCCCAGGCGCCCCCAGAACCACCGACGGAGCCAACCGCTCCACCGTCAGGAAAACCCGAGCCGGAACTGATTATGGAACCGGTGCCGGAATACGAACCGGTGTCAGAACCGGAACAAACCATCGCGCCACAGATCGAACCACCCCCCGAACAACCGGATGCGCTGCCTGTTGAACCACTGGCCAAAGCAGCGACGGCATTTGCCTCGTCAGTCGCCCCACCAGATGAGCCGGAAATGTCTTTTGCGCCGCCGCCCGTCCCACCGCCGCCCGTCCCACCGCCACCCGCAACAGGCAAGAAAAAGACCGGCCTGATCATCGCCGTCGTCGTCATCATCTTGCTCTGCTGCTGCTGCGCATCCATCGCCATGGTGGCCGCGCTGGGCGAACCAATCTCGACATTTTTCGAGAACCTGGTATCCGAACTTTCGGCCATCGCCCCCACCATCATGTCACTCTAGTTTCGCGCCACTTGTTCAGGCTTTTCCAGTTTTCAAAATGTCCCAAAATTTGCAAGCACTAGCGACAAAAGTTACCTTTGAAACGGACTGGAAAAGCTTGGGCAATTCCATAAATTTGCTTGTTTTATGCTAATCTGGGACAATTATTCTCTGGAATTGCCCCGGCGCCGCGCATATCGAACCCAAAACAGCGCCTCCTGGTTGCAACACCAGAAGACGCTGTTTTTGACACCCCAGCCCCGCGCCGCCCATTCATGGCCGCGCGACTGCTCCAACCACGTCTTGCACGGTCAAATAGCGCGGGTCGCGGAACAACCTGGAAATCTGCGAGGCAAACACCGGTGCATCATTCATCACCTCGCCCACCGGCCCATCGAGGACGATTTCGCCGTGATCGAGCACGACCACACGCTCGGCGCACTGCGCCACCAACTCGACATCGTGCGTTGCCACAATCACGGTCTTGCCGCGCCCTTTTTGAACCAGCAAGAAATCGGCCAACGCCTCTTTTTGCGCGTAATCCAGGCCGCGCGTCGGCTCATCGAGCAAAATCAAGTCGGGGTCGCCGACCAACACCAACGCCAGCGCCACCCGCTGACGCTCCCCGACGCTCAAATCGCGCGGATAGCGGCGCTCCATCCCCGCCAACCCCAATGTATGCAGCAACGGCTCATCTTGCGCCGCCGGCAAACCATGCGCCCGGCGCGTAAAAGCCAACTCGTCGACCACCGTGTCGGCAAAAAGCAAAGCATTGGGGTTTTGCGGCACATAGCCCACGCGCCTCGACATCTTGTCCACCGGCGTACCAGACGTATCCTGGCCCAACACGGCCACTTGACCAACCTTGGGGCGCAGCAAGCCGATGCACTGTTTGAGCAGCGTGCTTTTGCCCGCGCCGTTTTGCCCCATGATCGCCACAAACTCGCCCTGGCGCACCGTCAGATCGACGCCGCGCAGCGCCTCTACGCCATTGTAGGCAAAAGACACCTGCCGCACCTCCAGCGCCGCCGCGCCCCGGCCGGCCGCGCGACGATCGACGCCGCGAGGCTCTGTCGCCCATTCGATCTCGTGCAAACGTTCACGCGCGGCCTCGACGGTCAGCGGCAGCGGCGACCAGCCCAAATATTTGCCCAGTTCGACCAACGGCGGCGTCAACGGCGTCTGGGCCAGCACGTCGCCGGGCCGGCCAAGGATCGGCGACCGGCCCCGGCCGGGCAAATACAAAACCTGGTGCGCATACTGCGCCACGCGCTCCAGACGGTGCTCCGAAAGGACGATCGTCAACCCCGCATCGCGGTTGAGCCTGACCAACACATCGAGCACGTCCTGCGCGGCTTGTGGGTCGAGTTGCGAAGTCGGCTCGTCAAGCACGAGCACCCGGGGTTGCAGCGTCAACACGGCGGCAATCGCCACACGCTGCCGTTCCCCGCCGGACAACGTCGACAATTTGCGGAGGCGCAAATGCGCGATATCGAGTTGGGTCAACACCTCATCGACGCGCCGGCGCATCGTGGCCGGCGGAACGCCCTGGTTTTCCATCGCAAAAGCCAACTCGTCCTCAACCAGATCGACCACCGCCTGCGCTTCGGGATCCTGAAAGACAAACCCAACCACCGAACTCATCTGTCGCGGCGACAAAGCCACCGGGTCCTGACCGGCGACTCGAACACGGCCGCCAACGACGCCGCCGTAAAAATGCGGCACCAGACCGTTGATACAACGCAGCAACGTCGATTTGCCCGCGCCCGACGGCCCGACGACCAGGACAAACTCGCCCTGCCCGATGGACAGCGACACCTCATTCAACACCGGAACGCCCGGAGCTTGTTCTGAAGGATAAAAATAAGTCAAGCAATCGAATTCAATCATCGTTCACCACAAGACATAAAAGACAATATGCCGATATAAAATAACGCACAGCTTGTAGGCTGTGCGTTAATACTAGGGTATCAAGAACCACCGGTTCTTGGGTGTCAAATCCCTCAACCGGATGTCCCGCAGCTAGATGCGCTGGCGCTGCCCAAGCTGACGCTGCCCCCACCGGCGCTAAACATCGAGATCGATTTTTCAACGTTTTCTGCGCCACAACTGGGGCAACGCAACGCCTTGCGCCGCCGGCTGGACAAGATCAACTTTTCAAATTTATTACCGCATTCCTGACATACATATTCAAAGATTGGCATTAGCGTTCCTCCTTAATTCTCGATTTCCAACGCTTCGTTCACAATCCGCATCAACCCATAAGCATCGACGTGACCGGCCATCACCGGCTCGTCGTCGACAAGAACCAGCGGGTAGGGCCAGCGGCGCTGTTCGGCTTCCGAGATCAAGGCCGAAAACTGGGCACGAACATTCGGCAGAACGGCGTCGTGATATGAAACCAAAACCCGCGCCCCGTAAACGCTCTCAAAATATCTCTGCACCGTGTGTGTGGTCTCCAACGAAGACCGGCGCGGCCCTCAACCTCGCCGGCATATCTCGTCCTCGCTGTGTCCCAACACGACAACCTCGACCTGTTTGGTCATTGCTTCCGTCATTCAGTTCCTCCCACTGACATCGCATTCACCTTGTCCACCACCTGTTGGCGGTTGGGCACGCCAACGACATAGTCGTACACCTGCCCGTCGCCGTCGAAAATGAACAACGTCGGTATGCCGCGCACGCCATAACGCTGTGCGGCCTGCCGGCCGACCTCGCTCCATATATCGATCCGGATCACCTGGGCGCGTCCTTGCAGGTCTTTTTCAATCCCATCGACGATGGGTTTTGCCATCAGGCAGACGCTTCAAGTGTTGCCGTAAAACTCGACCAAAACCGGCTGCCCGGTAGCCAACAAGGCATCGAACTCGTCGAGCGAGGCGAGTTTGGCTCCTTTGGTGCGCAAAAAAACAAAGGCGGCAACCAAGGCCAGGATAATCCCAATGAACAGTCCATTTTCACGTAAAAAGACTTGGAATTTCATATTTACAACAGATCGTCGATCAAACCTTTGAGCGCCAACTTTTGTTTCAGCCCAATGCTCTTGCCGACCAGTTCACCATCCTTGAAAAAGAGCAAAGTGGGAATGCTCATAATTCCAAACTGGCCCGGCGTGGCCGGGTTCTCATCGGTGTTCATTTTGACAAAGACCACCTGCCCCGCATATTCCTCGGCCAACTCTTCGACCATTGGCGACAGCATCCGGCACGGGCCGCACCACGGCGCCCAAAAGTCAATGACCACCGGCAGGTTGGATTCAAGCACAACGGACTTGAAATCGGCATCGCTGATTTGTTTCACAACATCACTCATTTTTTATTTCTCCTGAATTCTTGCCTGTAAAATATGTTTATTTGTGTTCCTGTTCATCCAGAAACCGGATTGCCTCAATCGCCGCCGCCGAGCCGGTGCCCGCGGCGGTCACAACTTGCCTGAAAATAGCGTCCTGAACATCGCCGGCCGCAAACACGCCGCGCACACTGGTATGCTGGCGGCGATCGGTGACGACATAGCCGCCCCGATCAAGCTCGAGCTGCCCGACAAAGACCTGGGTATTGGGCACATGCCCAACGTAAATGAACACGCCATCCGTCGGCAGGGTAGACTGTTCGCCGGTCTTGACGTTGCGCACTCGCACCGCGTTCGCCTCCTGATCGCCCAAAATTTCCTCGACCACCGAATCCCACACAAACTCGATCTTGGGGTTGGCCAGGGCGCGCTCTTGCAGCACCGGGTCGGCGCGCAGCTGATCGCGGCGATGAACGACGGTGATCTTGTTCACCAACCGGGTCAAGAACAAACTCTCGTCGATGGCGCTGTTGCCGCCGCCAACGACGATGACGTTTTTGTCTTTGAAAAAATAACCGTCGCAGGTGGCGCAATAAGATACGCCGCGCGCGCGAAATGCGTCCTCGCCGGGCACGCCCAACTTGCGCGGCGCCGACCCCGTCGAGACGATCACCGCTTTGGCCGTGTACTGTTGCGAACTCGTTTCGATCTTGAACGGATAGGTTTGAAAATCCACCTTTGTGGCCAGGTCGAACTGTATTTTGGCTCCAAAACGCTCGGCGTGCGACTGCATTTGCGCCGCCAGGGCCGCGCCGCCCACGCCTTCGGGAAAGCCCGGATAGTTTTCGATCTCGTGCGTAGTCGCCGCTTGCCCGCCGACCACATCGCCAATGAGCACCAACGGCCTGGCCGCCGCGCGCGCCGTATACAACGCCGCCGTCAACCCGGCCGGGCCGCCGCCGATGATGATGATGTCTTGTTCGGTCTCGACCTGCTGACCAAAGTTGAAACTCGCCGTTGGAGAAAAAATCAATTCACTCATTTTTCCTCTTCCCTTGACAATCCGCAGGATTGTGTGTATAATCTAATCATCTATATACCCCTAGGGGGTATGGGTATCTGAGAGAGAGTATATCACACTTGGAAAACTTTGTCAAGTCCAAATGTGTCTGACGATACAGCGGGATGCCGGGAGGTGTGAGATAAAAGAGGTAGCATTACCTGCACAAAAACAACTTATCGCTAGATTGCGTAAAATAGAAGGGCAGATCAGGGGATTGCAGCGCATGATCCAGGATCAGCGCGAGTGCGCCGATGTCATCGTCCAGGTGTTGGCTATTCGTTCGGCGCTAGAACAGGTCGGCGTCAAGTTGCTCGACCAGCAGCTGGCCGACTGTTTTTCGGCCGGCGATCAAGACAGCCTGGAACCACTCAAAAAGTCCCTGCGCCTGTGGGTCAAGTTTGGCGCCGGGTCGTAGGCATCTGGATCGTCATCGTCATCTCGGCGTCCGACGGCGTCGCGATCGCCAGTGTGCCGTCATAGAGTGCAACCCGTTTCTGGCATACCAGCAGTTTGAGGCTGAGTATATCGACCCGGTGTTCCGCCGATCGCCCGGCCGTTTCAAATGCTTGCAAAACGTGCGCTGCATTGGGCGCCAACTCGTTTGACGCGAGCGCCGTGATTTGCACCGTTGTGGTTTGCCCGTCGCTTTCCGTCTTGATCGTGATTCGCCCCGATTCGATACAGTGCATGGCGACGTTCACCAGATCGGTCAAAAGTTGCTCAATGTGCGCCCCCTCGGCTTGCACCGAGATCAACAGGTCGCCCGGCTCGGACACAATTTGAATGTCCCCGGCCTGTGGTTCGACTTGGGTGATCAATTTTTCGATCACCGGTTCCAGGTAGACCTGGGCATCGCCCGGCGCAAGCGTCCCCGCTTCCGTTTTTCCCAAATCAATGATCTCGTTGACCATCTCGAGCATCATTTGGCCGTTGGTATAGATGGCTTCCAGATCGGCGAGCTGCATGTCAGAAAGCGGGCCGTCCAGGCCTTTGATCATAATCCGTGAAAAGCCAATCACGGCATTGAGCGGGCTGCGCAGATCATGGGCAATACTGGACAAAACATAATGTGCGATAGGCATTTTACCAACCTCCTCGTATATGTCCCATATATATACTTTACTCGTTTTCAAAAAATTCGCAAGTTCGCTGCGAATGCCGGGTCAGCGCATCTAAATTATGTGGGTGTGCTTCAAATGGTCTGGGCGCCCGGCCACTCCATCTGCTCCTGCCGGATCTGGCGATCCGGCAGCCGAACAAGCTGAATGCGACCAGCCTCGCCTCGCCATTTTGGGCC
>CAYZYE010000004.1:42330-58158 GCA_964481205.1 uncultured Anaerolineae bacterium
GCCGAGCAGAGTGTGATATCCGATTCGGGTGTGTTTCAAATGGTTTGGGTGGCCGGCCACTCCATCTGCTCCTGCCGGATCGCCAGATCCGGCAGCCGAACAAGCTGAATGCGACCAGCCTCGCCTCGCCATTTTGGGCCTGGATTTGGCAATCCAGGCCGAGCAGAGTGTGATATCCGATTCGGGTGTGTTTCAAATGGTTTGGGTGGCCGTGGGCAGATCGCACAGGGGGTAATGTTGCAAAAAAGCGCAACCAAAAGCGGCGAGGTGTGTTTCCATACATACGCGAGCGCGTTACTCGCTCCTTTCCTCTATGTACAGGGCAGCGGTGCCGGCCGTCGCCCGATGACGAAAAAAGAGGTGTCTCGATCGAGACACCTCTTTTTTTTTGCCCGCTAGATCGCGTGCTGCGCTAGGCTTCGGCGGCTTCTTCGACAGCCTCGAGCGCCTCTTCGGCGGTCTCTTCGGCGTCTTGGGCCTTTTTTGTCGCTTTTTTGATCTGGGCCGACAGTTCTTCAAACTTTTTCTGCCCATCGGCCTTGAGTTCCTCGAACTTTTTCTGCCATTCAGCCGAGCTGGCCTCGACTTTTTGCTGCACGTCCGAATAGGTCGTCTCGGCCTTTTCGCGCAATTCGATGCCCTTGTCGCGGAGTTGCGTCCTCGTCTCTTCACCCGACTGCGGCGCCAGGAGCAGCGCCGTGGCCGCGCCGATCAACCCGCCGATCAAGAACCCTGTAAAAAAGGCACCTGCTTCTTCTTGTCTACCCATAATAAAAAACTCCTTTCATCATAGAAAATGTTCAAACATGATTTGGACTGTTGACGGGATGCAAGAAGCGTTTACTCGCCTGCATCCTGGTTATCGACTTTGACATCGACCGACCTGGTTGGACGAGGGATCAGATCCAGAATGCCCTTGAAAATACGCGCCACGCCGGAGGCATAACTCGACACCTCGATGATCGGCGTGACCATCTTTTCACTGACAAAAGTCGTTGTGCCGCGCACGGTGTGCGTTGTCTCGACCACGGTATTGATCGCTTTATTCAGTTGTTCCAGAACCGGGATCACGCGATCGTACAGCAGTACAATGAGGATCACCAGCAAAACGACAATGATCAACACCAGGATCATCGAGACCAGGGTTTCAAGCGCGATCACGATAAAGGCAATGTCGCGCAAACGAACGGTAGCCGGTACGACACCCTCGGCGGCCCAATCATAGGCCGCAAACATCAGGTACCCCAGGCCGATCACGATCGCCAACGCAACAATGACGACGAGAATGCTGACAATAGTCGTTGTTTTACGTGTTTTTTTTGAAATAAGCGGCCTGGTAGAAATTGGGGCTTGTGTCGCCGGATCGACGGCCGGCGGTGTGGAAGCTGATCTCGTGTTTGCCTGCATAAACTCCCCCTTGTATCCAACTGAATCTCTTACATTATAGCATAGTTAAAATAAAGGGTCAATGATATTCCGATCCGGCTGAAAGAACCGGGGTTAGCCGCAACGGAAAACATCCAGCCACCCTACAGCTTTCATTGTACCACGTCCGAGCCTGGAAATTGCTTTGCTGCGCTCGCAATAAAGGTGTAGGATGGCTGGGAAAAACGGCAACGTTCTGTCGGCGATAAAATATCGACGATGTTCTATCGCTGTGAGAAACAGGGCTTTATTCCGCTTCGCCGATGTCGGCCACGCGGTGCTGCGTCGCCGGGCTGATGAACGCGCCGCTGCCGGTCACGACACCATTTGATCTAAAGAGACGAATCTTTTCACGAACGCGCTCTTTGGCCGCTTCGCGCGCCGGCACCAGGTGCTTGCGCGGGTCTTCGACGGTGGGATTGGCCTTCAGGTGATCAAACATTGCAAAGGTGAACGCCTGAGACAAATAGGTGGCCACATTGACCTTGGCAATGCCGTGTTCTAGCGATTCGACGACGCTGTCCTCGACAACGCCGGATGAGCCGTGCAGCACCAATGGCGTTTCGGGAATGGCGCGATGGATTTCCTCCAGCCGCTCGATGTCGAGTTTGGCGCTCCTGGAAAGCAGCGCGTGAATCGAACCGACGGCAACGGCAAGCGAATCGGCGCCGGTTGTTTCGATGAACCGCCGGGCGTCTTCGGGGCGGGCCATCGCCTCCTTGACCTCTTGCTGGGTCACGCCGCGCTTGAGCACTTTGCCCAATTCGGTCTCGACCGGGATGCCGCAAATGTGGGCAATGTCGCACACGCGCTTGCTGATGCGAATGTTTTCTTCCAGCGGCAGACTCGAGCCGTCGAACATTAACGAGGTAAAGCCTTCGCGCAGACAAAGTACGTTCTGGTCAAAATCGGTGCCGTGATCGAGGTGCAACGCGACGGGAATGTCGGTGTTTGCGGCGGCAATTTTGACCAGGCCGGCGGCAAAAGGCAGCCCGGCATAACGGATCGCGCCCTGGCTGACCTGCAAAATCACCGGCGCGCGTTCTTCGGTCGCCGCCTCGACGATGGCTTGCACCATCTCCATATTATTGGCGTTGAAAGCGCCAACGGCAAAATGTCCTTCAAGAGCAGCTTTGAGCATTGCTTGTGTTGTTACAAGTGGCATTGGTCTCCTCCATACAGAGAGTTTGTTGAAAAACTCGTCATCTCGGCTTTTTTGAACACCAGGAGGTCACTGAAAAAAAAAGGGCGCAACCACCGAGATCACCAAGAAATAAGACATCGAGTAACACCGTAAATATTCGCAAATATAGGCTAATCTCGGCATTCGCGGATTGACTTTATCCAAAGCGTCCTTTGTGGTTAATCTTGGGTTTTTCAGCACGCCCCTGGAATCATACGAACATTGGGCATTATACGGTCAACCGATCAGCTTGTCAAGCCCGTTGGGGTATATTCTAGTTCTGGACGACTGGCGCCTCGAGAACAAAAGCACGGCTGAAAAAACAGTGCTTTTGCCGTGACCTGGCCTTAAAAACGGCATTTTCTCGGCCAAACGCGAATGCACCCAGCCCGTTGCCTCTCCTCGGCGTTCTCGGCGGTTGGCAGGTTTTTCAACACGCGCCTATGGCCGCGCATCGACCTGAACGTTGCCCAACAAGATGCGATCGGCCTCGTCGCCGGCGACGTTTACCCGCGCGCCGGTGTTTGCGTCATACAATCCCACTTCGATCTGGTATGTGCCCGCCGGCGCACTGGCCGGAATGTCGAGCACGCGGCGATCGATGACCGTTTGCCCCGGCTGCCAGCGCGTGGTCGGATGCCCGCCGTCGAGCGGCCGGCTGTCATGCTGCGCCCACAGCGGCCCACCCGTCGCCGGATTGAACGGCCCGATCAAGTGGGCGAAAACGGTATAATCTGCCTCCAGCGAACGCTGCGCCTGCCAGTGCAAATCAAGGATCAGCGACTCGCCGGCGCGCGCCTCACCCTTGGGACGGACGCGATAGCCCAAAAAAAGAATCGTCCCCTCTCCCAAGACCGCGTCGTACCGGCGCTCGATCTTGCCGCGCGGCAGATGCTTGCTGCGCGTGACCCGTCCGGCCGGAATACGCGCCGCCAGGGGATGCTCGCCGGCGCCATCCACCTCGATCCAATAATCGCCCGGCGGCGTATACTCGAACACTGCAAAGGACGGAAAAATGCCCACAAAGGGCGCCGCACGATCCGGCGCGGCGGGCGCCACGATCACCTGCTGATCGACCTGCTGCCCGCTCTCATGCACCCAGCGAACCAGGAAACGCCGCTCGCGGTCGGCGCGGACATACAAGAGCGGGCGCACCAGATCGCCGGGCCGAAACTCGGCCGTCGGCAGCGGGCCGGAACGCAGTCCGGCCGCCGGCAGGTCGTACACCATCAGCGTTTCCCCCGCCTCATCCGTCAAGCGCGTGCGAAACCGGGCGGGATCCACCGTGGGCGTCAGGCCATCTAGCGTATAAAGCCGCAAGTAATTATAGCCTTGTGATACATAGAGTGTCGCCGTGCGTCTGGCGTCCAACCAGCCGGCAACCACATTGTCCGGGTCTTGCAGCGAACGCTCGAAACTGGCCAACCACAGCCGTTTGTGCTGCTGGTGCAGCGGCAGCAACTCGGCATCGACATTTTCCGCGTTCAGGCTGGCGTGCTGCTGCGGGAGCAAATAGACGGTGGGCCGAGACTCGTCTGGAAACTGTCGATGGTAATGGTACAAAAACACCGGGTAGCGATCACCCGACACGACAAGCACGGCGTCGCCGGGTTGGGCATACGCGGCCAAGACCTGCATCGCCGTCTGGTAATCGTCGCGCAGATAACGCCCCTCGTAATGGACGGGCAACACGCCGCAAGTACCCAGAACAAGCACGGCCGCCGCACCCGACAGGACGCGCCCCCACCTGGCCTTTTGCCAAAATCCGGCCAGCACATGGGCAATCAAAATATAAAAGAACGGTGCAAAAAGGAGCAAATATCGCGCTTCGGGCTTGGGCGAGTAAAAAAAACCGCGCGGGATCGCAAGCGCGTACACCACCACGGGCGGCAGCACCAGCGGCAGGGCCAGCAGCACACCGATCTCCCAGCCCACAAAACCGTATCGCTGCGGCTGCGTCCGGTCGAAAACGAGCAAGGCAATGCCCGCAACGGCCAAAACGCCAAAAGCGACCAACAGCCAGGTATAGCGATCCAAATCAGTCGATACGCCGGTAGTGAGCACGGTACCGTAAAGCTGCCAGACCTGCCCCAGCGTAAAGGACGCTTTGCTCGCGTCGTGGCGAATGCGCGGCGCCGCCATATACAACCAGGGCGCATAGAGCAACAGCACGCCCAGCTGCGACAGCGCCCACGTGTACACCGTATGGCGCTTGTGCGGCTTGTGCCACACGGTCAAAGCGATAAACACATTCTCAAAGAACAAAACCAGCGCGGACAAATAGAGCGTATACAAAGTCGCTGCGCTGGCCAGGATATACGCCCACCAGACGCGCACGCTGTTTTGCCGCAAGCGGGTGAAAAAATAAACCGACAGCAAGGCGAAAAACGTCGCCCAGATGTACATCCGCGCTTCTTGCGACCACCAGATGTGGAAACGCGCCGTGGCGATCAGCCAGGTAGCGATCAAGGCCGCGTGGCGTCCCACAAGCCGCCGGGCAACCACATAGAGCAGCGCCACGGTCAACACCCCGCCCAGCAGCGACAGATAACGCACGGCAAACTCGCTCTCGCCAACAAGCCGCAGCCAGCCGTGCAGCAGCCACAAATAAAGCGGCGGATGAACATCATAAGCCGTGATGCGCGTGGTCTGGTACAAATCTTGACGCGCCGCCCAGATTGCGTGCCCCTCATCCCACCAAATGTTCTGATCGCCCAGCCGGTAGAGCCGCAGGCCAAACCCGGTCAGGATCGCAAGCAGCGTCAGCGCCGGCCCCAGCCACGCCGCCCGTTTACGCCATACACCTTGGGTTTCCATCATCTGTTCAACCGAAAAACGATCTGCCACACGGCCAATGCGCCACTGTCGCCGCACCGGTCGGCAAGCAACCCTTGCGCCACGTCACTCTCTAACCCCACGATCACCACTTGATATTCCACACCGCCGGTCATCGCAAAATCGGCGTACCCCACCCCCCATTCCGGCTTGAGGCCGGTGAAAAAATGCTCGGTTTGCCCATCCCAACGGACGAGCAACTCTACGTTGGGTCGCGGTTGGCCGCCGGCGTCGAGAACGACAACCTCGATCAACCCGCCCGGCGACTTGCACACTCGCTCCCGTTGGATCAACTCGAAACGAGGCGCCGGCGTCGGCGTGATCGTGGGCGTCAATGTTGGATAGCGAGTTGGCGTGGGCATTGGGGTGGGCGTTTTGACCGGTGCGCGCGTCGGCGTTTGGGAGGGCGTTGGCGCAGGCATAGTCGCCGTGACGCTTTGCGTCGTCGAGATCGACAGCGTCGGCGAGAGCGTCGCGGTGGGCGTATGCGTGGGAATATGCGTGGGCGTCGCGGTCGGCGACGGCGTGAATGTCCTGGTGGGCATCGGAAACGGCGTCCACGTCGCCGTCGGGATTTGATCGGGCAGATAGGCGGCGAGTGTCGAACGGCGAAATCCGAGCGCATAGGCCAGCTCGGTCAACGCGCGTATCTGCGTCTCGCTGCCGCCGGTCGCGACATACTTTTCCGCCAGAGTCACGACCTGGGCGCCGGCCGCCGCCGGGTCGCCGAGGGTGGCGAGCCGGCGCTGCGCCAGCCCCAAATCACGGTTGCGGGCAAACGACATGCCGATCAAGACGAGGTATTCCTGGCGATGCTCCGGTTGCAGCGACGCGGGATCGACATCGGTATACTCGACCGGCCACACCACCCAACTGATCGTCAACCCAACGGCAACGCCAATCCCGGCGACCAGCAGCAACAGGCCCACCCGCGTCCAACGACTTGACCGACGTTTTGCCGGCGCGGCCATCATGGCGCCTGCTCCATCGACCGGCTATCGGGCAAAGACAGATAGGGGGTCAGCGCGTCGTTTTGAGCGCCCAGTGCCGAGGCCAGACGGGCCAGGTCGCCAATTTGCTGCGCCGGCCACTGCTGCGCAATCGCCTCTTCGGCCAGTTCGGCAACGGCGGCGGCGCGACCAGTGGGCAGAGTCAGCAGCGCCAGACGCGCCTGAGCGACATCCAGATCGCCGTCCAGCGCGTATGCCTCGCTGACCATCAAAATGAACTCTTGTTTGTAAACGGGGTGCAGGTACGAAAGGTTGGTATCGACATACTCGACCGGCGCAACGCCCCAGCCAATGAACAGACCCGCCCCAACCCCGCCAAGCAAACCCAGCACTGCTATCCACCCTGTCACCCACGCACGCCGGCCATGCATCTCTTTTACCTGCCCCTGCCAGTCCCGCCCGTCGAGCAAGGCGATCTGGCAAAATAAAAGGCCACTCCCGTGAACCGGGATCAGCCCCTTGATCGCATTCTGATTCGCAATTTCGCCCAAAGTCAGTATAATTATCCGAGTCTCAATTCGGAACACAATGCCGGAGGTGGGAATCGAACCCACAAGAGGTCACCCTCACGCGAGTTTGAGTCGCGCGCGTCTGCCAGTTCCGCCACTCCGGCTGTCTTGAACACAAGTATAAACTGAAATTTGGATTTAGTCAAATCTGTATTGCCAAACTGGGAGTGCATGTCATTATGGATGAACCTGCGCTGATCGCTGCCGCAAAAAATGGCGAGCGCCAGGCGTTCAACGATCTGGTCGTGCATTATCAAACGATCATCTATAATGTTGCTTATCGTATCCTGGGCGATCGAGACGCCGCTGCCGATGCGACGCAAGAAGCCTTTATCTCGGCCTACAAAGGGCTGCCCCGTTTTAGAGGCGGCTCGTTCAAGGGCTGGCTGATGCGCATCGTGACCAATGCGTGTTACGATCAACTGCGCGCCAAAAAACGGCGCCCCACGGCCCCCCTGGAGGCGGTCATATTTGCCGATCCACAGGAAAGCCGGCTGCAAGGAGAACGGGAAAAAAGCCCGGAAGAAGCAGTCGATCAACAAGAACTGGGACGTTTGATCCAACAGGGGCTGCAAACGCTGCCCGCCAAACAGCGGGCCGTCGTCATACTGGCCGATATTCAAGAGATGCGCTACGGCGAGGTCGCCGAGGCGTTGGGCCTCTCGCTGGGCACGGTCAAATCGCGTTTGAACCGGGGGCGACGCAAACTGCGGGATTTCCTCCAAGCCAACGCGGAACTTTTACCCGCGCGCTATCGTCTAGATCACAAAGCGGGTGGCGTAACCGGCCTTGCACATTTACTGTCCGAGTGGATGGACGAATGGCTGATCGAGCATGGCATCGCTCGGAGGTAAATAGGGAATGAGTGGAATGTGGGCTGTTTTACATAGAAATGAACATAAATATGTAACGGATCGACTTGGCGCGTACATCGATCGACAACTTTCGGTGCGAGAGCGCGACCGGATCAAGCGGCACCTGGAAACATGCGCGCCATGCCGGCAAGAGTTGGAAACGCTGCTGTGGAGCAAAAATTTGCTCAGGCAAACGCCGGACGTGCCGCTCCCGCGATCTTTTGTGCTCCGCAAAGTCGATGTCGCGCCGCAAAAACTGCCCAAACGCCGGACGGGCTTGTTCGCCGCGCAGTGGGCAACGGCCGTGGTGGCCTTGTTGCTCGTCGTCGTCCTGTTTGGCGACGCCTTGAGCGGAGAGTTGATCATGGGCGGCGCCCACTCGACACAAGACAAAACGATGATGCAAGAATATACTCCAAGCACCCTAGTTGTACAACAAGTCATCGTACCAGAACAAAACACTGCGCCGGATGAGGGCAAATACGCGCTCCCCGTCGACACGCCGCCGCTCCGGGTGCGCGTGGACAAGGAGGCCGAGATCGCGATCAGCGTCACCCTGACCGCGCCGGTGACTATGACCGTCCGGGAAACCGGGCCGGTCGGCGAAAGCGAGCCAGTACTGGGCGAGGCGCCCCCCGTTTCACCGACGATCACGCCCCCTCCACCGCCGTCGACGCGCGCGCCGCAAAAAAGTTGGTCTGAGACACAACCACTTGAGGAACAACCGCCCCGGCAGGCATACGCGCCGGCCGATCCGTCGCGCATCTTGTGGCGCGTCGCCGAAACGGGTTTGGGCGCAGCCTTGATCGGGCTGCTTGTCGTCATCTGGACGCTGCGCCGTAAAACATGACGCGATTGAGACAATGCCCCGGTCCGGTAGGAGCGCATACTGCGCTCCTTTTTTTCTTTGACTTTTCAACTGAAAACCGCTACAATGAATTTGGCGTCTTTCAAGGAGAGCAAAGCGTGCCCGCACATCGTGTGTTGATTCTGGAATCAAATACCGATTTTGCCGCAATCCTGCGTGACGGGTTGGAACAGACCGGCAAATACCAGACCTCGGTCGTCTTGTCCGGGCAGGCCGCCGTGCAGGCGATGCGCGACGACGGCTATGATCTGGCAATCGTGGATGCCGCCGTTTCAGACATCCCCCCCGGCGACCTGCTGCCCCGGCTGCGCAAATTCGATCCCTACCTCCGCGTCGTATTGGTTCCGCCCTTTGGCACAGAACTGGATGACTCTTGGGCGGCGATGGACATCCAGGGCATTCTATACAAACCCTTTTTCCTTGGGCAGCTGGACGAGCAAATATCCATCTTTATAAAGCGCAAGGTTCAAACCGCGCCGCCCACACGTGTAGAAATGTTGCGTGCGAGCAAGCAGGAAATGCTGCCGGCGCTCACCAACCTCTTTCAAGAAATGTCGGCCGAGCTGGTCGCGCTGATCTGTCAGGACGAGCTGATCACCTGCCTGGAACGTTCCCGCGAGGTGCGTGGCGAGGCGCTTACACCGCTCATCTGCGACATTCTGGAAACGGCAAGCCGGTTGGCCGCGTTTCTGGGCGAACCCGCAGGCCATTTTGAATTCTATTCTTGCGTGGGCCAGACCCAGAGTTTGTATGTTGTGACTTTTGGCGACGACCTGGCATTGATCACCGTACCGGGAAACGGCATTCCGCCGGGCGTCATTCACTTGAACATCAAGCGCGTGGTCGAAGAGCTGTCAACGCACGTGCCTGACCGGGAACGAGACGCGCCTTGGACGAGGATTTAAAAACTTGGTTCAAAACACAGACACAACCGCCGACGCCGTTGAAACCATCGTCGCCTCGGTGCAGACGGCGGCCAAATATCGCAACCTGTGCCCGGACACCATCCGCCGCGTGGCCGCCGCCGAGTGGCGCGCGCAGCGCACCCTGAAACAAGCGATCAAGGCGACCAAAACCAGGCTGCACCAGGCATACGGCGCTTACGAGTCGCAGATTGATTATGAGCGGGCCTGGCGAGACCTCTGCGCGGCGCACTCGACCGCCGGCCATGACCGCGCAGCGATCCTGTCCGTCGCCCGCGGTCTGTTGTCACGGCACGCATCGACCAAAGAACGGCTGCCCATCCTGGATCGATTTTTCGACCGCGTCTTTGCCCACACCGGCGCACCCCACACCTTGCTCGATCTGGCCTGCGGGTTGAACCCCCTGGCCCGGCCCTGGATGCGTCTCGATGCGGAGGCTGTGTATCACGCTTATGACATCGACGCGGCGCGGATCGACTTTATCGATCGTTATTTTACGTTGACGCACACCCGGGGCAGCGCGCACCTGCAAGACATTTTGTGCCATCCTCCCATCGAGCGCGCCGACGTAGCGCTGCTGCTCAAATCGAGCGCCTGCCTGGAACGACAGAAAAAAGGCAGCACACTCGCGCTGTTGGATCGCCTGAACGTCGCACAGGTGATCGTCTCATTCCCCGTCAAAAGCCTGGGACGCCGTGAAAAGGGTATGGCGGCGCATTATGCGCGCACGTTTACGGCCATGTTGGCCGGACGCCCGTGGCCGGTGACGCGGCTTGATTTTGCGACCGAAATGGCCTTTATCGTTGACAAACGAGGCCGTTGAACCACCTGGAAAATGATTAAAGAAAAGGAACGATGTGTCTCATACACTGTATATTGTCGGCACACCGATCGGCAATCTCGGCGACATTGCGCCGCGCGCAGTAGAGGTGCTGCGCCGCGTGGCGTTGATCGCTGCCGAAAACCCGTCCAAAACACAGCGCTTGTTGTCGCGTTACGAGATCGACACGCCAATGATGCGCTTTACCGACGCCTATGACCGCAAAAAACAAACGCGGCTTGCCGCCGTACTCGATGCGCTGGCCCACGGCGACGTCGCCCTGGTCTCCGAAGCCGGCATGCCGCTGTTGGCCGATCCCGGCTATGAATTGATCCAGGCGCTGATCGAGCGCGGCATTCGCGTCGCGCCCGTGCCCGGCCCAACGGCGCTGACCGCCGCCCTGTCGGTATCGGGCTTGCCGACAGCCCCTTTGGTGTTTTTGGGCTTTCCGCCCCGCAAGTCCGTGGCGCGGCGGGCCATGTTTTCCGGGTTTGAACAGGACGCGCGTACCGTGGTCATTTACGAATCGCCGCACCGGCTGGTGAGCACCCTGCGCGACGCCCGCGCCGCGCTCGGCGACCGGCCAACGGCCGTCTGCTGCGAATTGACCAAACTGTATGAGCGCGTCTGGCGCGGCAGCCTCATCGACGCGCCGGCTCACTTTGAGGCACACCCGCCGCGAGGCGAATTTGTCATCGTCATTGGCGGCCAAGGCACAGAATTGCAGAGCAAATGCACCCACCAGGCGAATTGATCACCCAACATGGCCGCTGCCCGCTGCCCGCGTTTTTCCCCGACGGCACGCGCGGTGTCGTGCGCGCCGTCGATGCCCAGGATTTGGAACGCTGCGGCATCCCGGGGCTGGTGGTCAACACTTTTCACCTGACCAACACCCCCGGCATCGGCGTCATCAAAAGTCAGGGCGGAATCCACCGCTTTATGGGTTGGCCGCGGCCAATCATCTCGGATTCGGGCGGCTTTCAAGCCATGTCGATGATCCGCGAAAACGCGCGTTATGGCGCCATCTCTGACGCCGGAATAATGTTCACCAACGTCGATACCGGACGCAAAACCAAACTCAAACTGACGCCGGAAAAGTCGATCCAGATTCAATTCGCGCTCGGCGCCGACCTCATGGTCTGTCTGGACGACTGCCCGCACCCGCAGGCCGGCCATGACCAGGTCGCCGAAGCGGTGCGCCGGACCGTGCGCTGGGCCAAACGATGCAAGACCGAGTTCGAGCGCCAGGTGACAAACCGGCGTCTGTCGCCCGGCGATCGCCCCAGGCTGTTTGGCGTCATTCAGGGCGGATACGACCGGCCCCTGCGCCAACGGTGCGCAGAACAGCTGCTGGACATCGGCTTTGACGGCTATGGCTTTGGCGGGTGGCCGCTCGACGCGAGCGGGCGGCTGGCCGTCGAGACGCTGGCGCACACGGCCAGCTTGATGCCCGACCATTTGTTCAAATATGCGCTGGGCGTGGGCCGCCCGGAAAACATTGTTCGCTGCGCCGAGATGGGCTACCAAATCTTTGACTGTGTGCTGCCCACGCGAGACGCGCGCCACCAACGGCTGTATTGTTGGGACGCCGGCCCAGACCATTCGCTGGCCTATTCCTTCCTGTACATCCAGGACAAACGCTACAGGCGCGATCCCCGTCCCATCTCGGAGAACTGCGCCTGCCCCTGCTGCACACATTATTCACGCAGCTATCTATATCATTTGTTTAATATTCGAGAAACATTGTCGCTTCGCCTGGCGACGATGCACAACCTTTTTTTCTATGCCGAATTGATGAACAGGCTACGCGCCCGGATAAACCGCCCTGTTCAATAACGCAGTTCCAGAATTTAAATTATCCCAACCTGCTCGGCCTGGATTGCCAAATCCAGGCTTTTTGGCCCGAAATTCGCCGGATTGCCAAATCCGGCGAGAGCAACGTGGAATGGTTATTTTTCTGGAAACGTCTAACGCAGTCGAGGGGGAGATGGTCAAAAAACCTATTGCCTGGAGAGGAATGTTCAATCGCTTGTTCCACCGCGCCGCGCCGCCGCAGCCGGTAAAAGCCCAACCCGTTTTACCTTTGCCGGTGTCGCCTTTGCTTTCGCCCACCGGCCTCGAGTCGGTATTGAGCGCGTACCAACGTCGCCTGCGCGCGCAGCACAGCGCCATCTATGTGTACGGTCTGGACGAAAAGCGCCAAAACTTGCAATCGAATGGGCAGGCGTTGGACCTGTTGGCGCTATATGTGCCGTTGAACACAACCACAATGATCCCGGTCAAATCGACGACCGCCAAAGCAAGCGAGTTGTACAAAACACGCCCACTTGGGCTGCTCGAAGCGGTGGGGCGGGAAAAACACGTGATCGTGCGCGGCCCGCTGGGCACAGCGCGATCCACGTTTCTCAAGTTCCTGGCGCTGACCCTGTCGAAAAAACGCCAGGATGAATCCACCGGGCTGGGCCCCGACTGGAAACATGGCCGCATGTTCCCGGTACTGATCGACCTGCGCGATTTTGCCGCCTCGGAACACAATGATGAGACCGGAAACGGTCTGTTGGCCTATATCGCCGATGAACTGGGCATGCTGGCCGGGCAAGCAGAAAAACAATTGATCGAGCCTGGCGGCGTCTTGTTCCTGCTCAATGGGCTGGACGCCGCCCCGCAAGCCGTGTCTGACCTGGTTTGCCGCTACGAACATACCGACAATGGCTGGATCGTCACCGCGCAAGAGTATACCAGCACAAACGACGCAAGTATATGTACCCTGGATGCCTTTGCCAGTGCCCACGTGGCCGATTTGACCCTGGATCAGATGGACGCTTTTGTGCGCCAATGGTATGCCGAGCTGGCCCGCAAAGGTTGGATCGATCAAGAGTCGGTGCGCGACCTGCCGGGGCAGCTATGTACCCAACTGCGCCGCGCCGACGTGTTCAAATTGGCGCGCCGGCACTCGATGCTGGCCTTGATCACCCTGCTGCACACCTTGCAAGGGCGTCTCGCGCCCAACCAAACCCTGCTCTACCACCAGCTCGTCAACCTGACCATGATCCATTGGAGCCAGGGGCGCGGCCAGGAACGCGACCTGCGCCCGGTATTCGATGTCGATGGCCTGCGTATGGCCGTCGCGCAGGCCACATACCAGGCCTACACCCGCCTCGCTCGCGCCGGCGATCTGGTCGAACTGCCGGAAAACGACTTGCGCGCCACCCTGGTGAGCGTTTGTCGCCAGGGCCAATGGCAAACGGTTGGCGAATTGATCGCCCGAATTTTGACGCGCCCCGGCCTCCTGGAGGAAACCCGTCCGGGGGTTTTTGTCTTTCCGCATTCCTCTCTGCAAGCGTACATCACCGCGCGCCATCTGGTCGCGCAGCCAGAATTGCCCCGCTTGATCGGCCGGCTGGTCCAAGAAGATTTCTATCGCTGGCGCCAGGTGATCGTGCTGGTCGTCAGCCGGTTGATCCTCCTGGAAAACGACCTGGACGCTGCGTTGGCGGTGCTAGAGGCACTCTGTCCACGCCCGCTGCCGGCCGGGGTCAAGACACAAACAACCGCGCAAGAATGGCGCAACGCATGGCTGGCCGGCGACTGCCTGGTCGAGATCGAAACAACACATTTGGAGACGGGACAAGCCTTTCCACCGGCGGCAGCGCCGTTATTGCAGCGCGTCTGCCGGTGGTTGACGGCTCTGCTCGATGCCGGCATGCTCGCTCCCGCCGAACGCGCCCAGGCCGGCAAAACGCTGTCGCGCCTGCCCGGCAGCGACCCGCGACCGGGCGTCTGCCAACCGGAACCACTGTGGTGCGAGGTGTCCAAATCGCCCTTTTGGTTGGGCGCGGGGCATGACGCGCGCATCGTCGAGCAAAACACGTTCTGGATCGCGCGCTATCCGGTCACAAATGCCCAATACGCGGCCTTTGTCCACGCCGCCGGGCATCGACCACCCAGACATTGGAACGGCAGTCATCCCCCCGACGAAATCCGCAACCATCCCGTTGTCCAGGTGACGTGGAAAGATGCGACGGCGTATTGCGAATGGCTTTCCGGTCGGTTGTACGCGACGCCGTTTGCCGTCTGGCAAGCGGGAAGCAAGGTGACGAGTGGGCGCGCGCCGGGGCATTTTACGGCCCGGCTGCCCACAAGCGCCGAGTGGGAAAAAGCCGCGCGCGGCGGACTGCTCATCCCTTGCGCCGACCAGGACGAATTGATCGACAACCCGCTGCCGCGCCGCATCTTTCCCTGGGGCAACAGTTGGCGGCTGTCCACCATCGACGCGCCAGGCGACGAAACGCGATGCAACGTTTCGGAAAGCGACATCGGCGCGACGACGCCGGTGGGCATGTACCCGACCGGCGCCAGCCCCTACGGCGTGCTCGACATGGCCGGCAACGTGTGGGAATGGTGCCACGACTGGCTCGACCAGGACGCCCGCTACAAAGCCCGTCGCGGGGGCGCATTCCGGTACACGCACGATCAGGCGCGCTGCTCGACCGTCGACAAAGCGCACCCCGGCCTGGGCTGGCCCTATATGGGGTTTCGAGTCGCGCTTGGCGTGCCATTGGACAATCATTGATCGAGGCCGTATCGTTGGCCTGAAGAAAAAAGGTGGTGTATGATGAAACTTGGCGTGTGGACGTTCATCCCGTTAATGATCACTGTGTTTTTCTTGATCCGTGCCGAATTCGCCCGGAACAAGGCCCGGATTCACCTCTTGAAACCCATTTCCTCCGGCCTGCTCATCGTCACCGCGCTGCTGGCGTTGACCGTGCCCAATCACAGCATGACCTATCTCACCGGCATCCTGATCGGACTGGGACTGTCCTTTGCCGGCGATATGCTGCTCATGTTTCATGAAAACCACAAAATGTTTTTGAGCGGACTGGTCGCTTTTTTGCTGGGGCACATCGCTTATACGATCACGTTGACCATCATTGGCGATTTTCACCCGATTGACGCGGTCTCGATGGCGGTCTTGGCCGTGTGGGGCACGATCCTGGTCATCATACTCTACCCCAACCTGGGCAAAATGAAAATCCCGGTCATCCTGTACATCATTATCATCTCGTTGATGGTCAACCGCGCGCTTTCAACCCTCGTCGGTGCGGCTTTTACCGTGTCGCAGTCCTGGATGATCGCCATAGGCGCGCTGCTATTTTACATATCAGACCTGATTCTCGCTCTGGGCAGGTTTGGCAAACCGTTCCACTACCATCGCATCAACCTGGCCTTTTATTACGCCGGCCAATTCCTACTTGCTTTGAGCATATCGTATCCCAAAGTAGCACTCATTTGGCCCTGATCCGAACACATTGCTCGACGCAGGAAACGAACCCTGCGATATGGCGAGAACGGTTGCATTTGGCTTGTTCAGCCGCCGGATCTGGCGATCCGGCAGCAGAAC